>JAJZEL010000149.1 GCA_021828575.1 Pseudomonadota bacterium | reverse complement strand
TTGCCCAAACTGGATGGCGATCCCACTCGGCTGAGGCAGGTGATCCATAATCTGGTGCAAAACGCCCTGGATGCCCTTCAACAGCGACCAGAACCCAGGGTGGTCATCAGCACGGGATCTTCCGAGGAAGGGGTGGTCCTTGATGTGTGCGACAACGGACCGGGTTTTTCTGACGAGTTTCT
The DNA here is from genome assembly GCA_021828575.1 of Pseudomonadota bacterium. Taxonomy (GTDB): domain Bacteria; phylum Pseudomonadota; class Gammaproteobacteria; order Burkholderiales; family Ferrovaceae; genus JAJZEL01. The sequence goes on along the minus strand of JAJZEL010000149.1, from coordinate 7,182 downwards.
CAGCCGGGTGTTTGAACCCTATGTCACCACGAAGAGCAAGGGAACGGGACTGGGTCTTCCCATTGTCCGGAAAATTGTCGAAGAGCATCATGGTAAGATACGCGTATCCAATCAGGAGAAAGGCGGGGCCAGGGTGCACGTTTGGTTGCCTCTGCCGGAAATCGTTTAATGGGAAATTACGTTCTGGTGGTGGATGACGAAGTTGGTATTCGCGAACTGCTGTACGAGATTCTGAACGATGAGGGTTACAACGTCAGAGTGGCAGCGAACGCGATGGAGGCCCGTCAGCTTCGGCAGGAAATCCGCCCTGACCTGGTACTGCTGGACATCTGGATGCCGCAGATGGATGGGATCACCCTTCTCAAGGAATGGGGCGCCGCAGGTCAGCTCAACATGCCTGTGGTGATGATGTCTGGTCATGCGACCGTGGAAACCGCCGTAGAAGCGACCCGGATCGGCGCGTTTGATTTCCTGGAAAAACCCATAGCGCTTCCCAAGCTGCTGGCTACGGTGGAGCGTGCCCTCAAGCAGGGGGGGGCTGGTTTCCGTCCTGAACTGACCGTGTTGCAGCTGGGCCGTGGGACGCTGATTGCCGACCTGCGTCGCAAGCTGGACCAGCTGGCACAGCACAAGGCCCCTCTTCTTCTCACAGGTGAGGCCGGGTGCGGAGTCGAGCTCGTGGCACGACATATTCATCGTCCCAATACTCCGTGGTTTGCCCCGGAAACCAGTGACTGGCTGGTGGACAATCCCTTTGAGCCCCTGAACGAATGCCAAGGGGGGGTGATTTTCATTCCTGATGTGGAACCCCTGACCCGAGCCGAGCAGAAAGGCCTCCTGCAATTGCTGGGCAAGCTCGAAAAGCATCAGATACGACTGGTGTGTGCCAGCACGAAATCGGTGGCCCAGTTATACCAGTCGGGCCATATGGATGCCGAACTCCTGTCTCGCCTTTCAGCGCTCACGCTTACGGTTCCTCCGCTGCGTGAACACCCGGAAGACATTCCCGAGTTGGCCACCACTTTGCTCACCCGCATGACTGAAGCAGGTGAGGTGCCCGTCCGGATATTCAGTACGGGGGCACTGAATGTGTTGAGGGGCTTTCAGTGGCCCGGAAACATCGTATCCCTTGCCAACGCCGTACGAACGCTGGCAATGACCGCTTCTTCCACGGAAATCACCACCAGGGACGCTCTTTCCATCAGTGACGAGTTTGACATGGAAGTTCGCCCTGAAATGGCCCAGGTGCCTTTTGACCTGCCATTGAGAGAAGCTCGCGACCTGTTTGAAAAAGCCTATCTGGAACACCACATTCGCAAGGAGTCCGGAAACATGTCGCGCGTGGCAGAGCGGGCAGGTCTGGAACGCACGCACCTGTACCGCAAACTCAAACAACTCGGGGTTCGCCAGTCCTCTTCACGGAACGACGAGTGAACCGCATTTCCAGGCCGTCCTGGCTTGTCCTGTCGCACGGCTTCAACATGGATGGTCGGGCGGCCAGCCTGACCGTGACCGACAAGATCCCACATCTCATGGCGGCAGGCATTGATCCCGTGGTGATCAGCGCTGTTACCGGGACGCGAGACCACCGGTTTTCCCATTATCAGGTGCTGCCCTGGGGGCCTGCAGGATTCCGGTTTGACATGCGACACCTCCTGGCCATCCGCTGGGGACGTGACTGGCGCTATCGTCTGGTGACGGGGTTGATATCCCTTTTTCTTGCTCCTTTCATTCTGGTGGAGAGGGCCGTGGCGGGTTTGCAAAGCCAGTGGTCCTGGACGCCCGCAGCCGTGTTTCGGGGGTGGAAGGCCATTCGTCAGCACCAACCCCAGTTGATCTATTCGTCCGGGGGTGCTTATTCAGCTCATTGGGCAGGTTACTGGCTAAAACGTCTCACAGGTCTTCCCTGGATTGCGGAAGTGCATGATCCCATGGTGTTTCCAGGAACGGTCCCGGCTTCTCGCAACCTGAAATTCTGGGCGCGACTGGAAGGCGTGATCTGCAGACATGCCGATCGCGCATGGTGGTTTACCGAACAAGCCCATGCCAGTGCCTTGCGTCGTCATCCCGAACTGGGCGATCGGGGCTTTGTGGTGTTGCCTGGTGCGGAACCTCCCCAGGTGGAAGCCGGGTACGCCAAAGGTCCGCTGCTTCAGTTGGGGCATTTTGGCTCTCTCTCCGACGTACGCACCCTGGCCTCCTTCGTGGAACTGTTTGCTGAATTTCGTGAACGACATCCTGACCTTGCCGAACACATCAGGGTGCCCTGCTTTGGAGGTGCCATCGACGGACGCGGTCGGATCATGATCGAGCGTTTTGATCTCGGAAAATACTTTCTGGAACGCGGGCGGCTGGAAAGGGACCCCCTCACCGGCTTGTCGGGCCGACAGAGAATCCAGCAGGAAATGCATCGCATGGATGCCCTGCTACTGATTCATGGCACTACGGCAGATTGTGCAGAATATATTCCCTCAAAGTTTTATGACTACCTGTGGGCAGGTCGCCCCGTGTTCGGTCTGGTGCACTTTAACCCCCAGTTGGAGCGGTTGGTGACGGACCACGGGGGCTATGCCATGGAAGTGGACAACACGGAAGCCGTGATGCTGGCGCTGAAGCGACTGGTGAATGACTGGGAAAGGCAAACCTTTCCCGTTTCGCCATTACCCCCCCTTGATACGCGCCAAGCGGTGGACACCATTCTGCATCAGGTAGACAGCCTGTCACTTCAAATCGGGTGATGCTCCGCCCTGCGGGGTTTTTGGAAAACTCCCATGCTCAAGGGAGTGAACAACCCGATCATCAATACCATGGAAAACCCTTCCGTGAAGTCACCCAAAAAGGAATTGAAGAGGCAGCCGGTGGCGAATACGATCCAATGGCCCCTGGTTTGGGTTCCTGACCAGCCATCATTCACGAAGGCGCTTTTCAGCCAGAAGTAGAACAAGGCAAGAATGCCTGCCAGGCCAAACACTCCCAGCTGTGCCGCCCACATGAGAAATTCGTCATGAAGATTGTAGGTGGCAAGGCGTCCCACCTCAGTGGCTTCTCCCTTGCTCAGCCGCGTCGTTTCAGTGAGGATGGAGCCTGTTCCATACCCGGACAGGGGTCTCGAGGAAAAAAGCGTCCAGCCTTTCTTCCAGAACTCGACCCGTTCACCCTGGGATGTCAGGGAACCGGTTTGCCGTGTTTCCCGGACCTCTTGCAGGATCGAACCCATTCTCGTGTGTGGGTTGAGCATGAAGGTGGTCGTGACGGCCCCTATGCCCAGAACGATCAGGCCCAGGATCAGGTGTTTTTTTGCCAGCCCGGTTTTCCGAAGAAGTTCGAACATGGCCCAGATGCCCAGCATGGGGATGACGGCCTTGCCCGTGCGGGCAATCATCACCCAACCGATGTCAGCGGTGGCGATCGCTGCCATTCCCAGATAGAGCACCCGTGACAAGCCGGAAGAAGCGTGAAGGGCCAACCCCAGAGTGATGGCCACCAGGAGCGAGAAAAGCATGCCTTGCGTGATATGCATCTTAAATACCGCATCCCCGGGGGGTTCCACATAGGCAGGATCACTGAGGTGAGTCCATCCGAAGAACTCACTCCAGGAAAGCAATACCGTGGCGAAAATGGCCCAGGCCAGCACCTTCATGGCGAGCGCCCGGTGGTCCGGCTTCTGGAAATGGGGGATCAGCAGGGGAATGAGCAACAGCTTTTTATAGCGATTGAGCACATTGAGGGCTTCGGAAGAAGGGCCTGTGGTATGGAAGATGCCCAGGGTCATCAGAAGAAGCAGGATGAGTGAGAGGATTGCCAGGGGGTTTCCTGCCAGGAAGCGAACGGAAGACCAGAATGTCCGGGAGAGGAGAGAGGTCGCAATGACCAGAGCGCCAAAGAAGTTGACACCGCCAACGGTGAAAGGCAGGCAGACCAGCATGCAATAGGTCAGAATCCTGACGGCTCGACTGGGGAGGAAAGGCATGCGAATCTGATTATTCACGAATCAAGGCGTACCACGATTTGGCGATTACCGGCTGGCATCTTAACAGACACCATGACTTCCCATGATGATGGATAATCGCACCGTATGCATAAATTCATGAAAGATTGGCCCGGGGTCTCCGTCAATCACGTGGCGGTTCCGACTGCACTAGAGTTCTGCAACCCTTCCATCACGGGAAGGGTCGGGGGGTTTTCCGTGCTTGTCCGTGCACTGGATCCCGTTCCCTACGCGGGCCCTGCCCTGCCCTTTGTGAGCAGCGAAAGCTGGTTGGTGGACTATACGGAAAACCTCGCTGTCCGTTCCATCCTGAAGCTGGATGACCGGGACGTGCGCCAGAAATGCTTCGAGGCCATTCACGGGCTCGAAGATGGTCGGCTTTTCGAATGGCGGGGACAGCTTTGGATTCTGTACAGTGGATTGCGTCGCGAAGGCAGTCGTTATTACAACACGATGCTGATATGTCGCATCGAAGGCGACCGGTTGACGGATTATCGGGCGCTGCCTTCTCCCAAGCACCTGGAGCGGGAAAAGAACTGGATGCCCTGGGTACTGGGGGAGGAGCTGTATCTGGTTTATTCGACGGAACCCGTGGAAATTTACCGTGTTTCTGCCACCGGACTGGAATTCGTTCCCAACGGGAGTGGCACACGGCACAGCGTGGCTCCTGTTGGAGGGGCCATGATGTCGGGGTCGTCTGAAGTGATTCCCTGGGGAAAGGGTCGTTATCTGGCCGTGACCCACCACAGGTGAAGGGCCGCGATGCTGAAAAAACTGTACATGAAGCACCTGTCACGCGATCCGGCTTACCAAAGGAAGAAAGTGGTTTTTCATCATTACCTCATGGTGTTTGATGAGTCTTTCACACTGCTGGGGCGTTCCGGACCCTTTCAGTTTGAAACGGAAGGCGTGGAGTTTTGTGCCGGCATCGCCATACACGGCGATCAGGTGATGTTGTCCTATGGGGTCATGGACAACCAGGCGAGAATACTTACAATGGAGGCCGCACAACTGGAAAGGGCCTTCTTCCCGCAGAGCTTTCACAGCCCATGAAGGCCCGTGCCCGTAAGCCACAAAGATACCTTCTGGTCTGCACCCTGCGACTGGGGGACCTTCTCCTGGCCACTCCCGTGATTCATTCCCTCCGCCTGGCCCAGCCGGATGCCGTGATCGACGTACTCGTGCTCGACGGCATGAGGGGTATGCTGGAGGGCAATCCTGATGTGAGCCATGTCATTGAAACCCCCCATCGCAGTCCTTGGTACAGGCGTTTAAAGGAATGGGTGGCCTTGTGGAACCATTACGACATGGCCCTGACACCTGTGTCTTCCGATAGGGCCAGGCTTTATTGCCGTGTGGCTGCGCCTTGTTCCATCGGTTTCGTCAATTCGCACAGCAGCTGGTTTTCTGCGCGGTTGCTCACCCAGCGACTTCCCTTTGATGACGAACACACCCATACAGTGCTCCTCGGACTTCGTCTTGTGAAGACGTTGGGATTGCCGGTGCATGGTCGTGTGATTCCTCCCACAGCCGGGGGACAGCTGCCCGCCTCCCTGCAGAGGGGAACGTATGCAGTCCTGCACCCCTATCCGAAGTTTCGCTACAAGATGTGGCCTGAAGCGCATTGGATTGCCCTGGCACGGCGGCTCGTCGGGGAAGGCATTCCGGTGGTGATCACCGGTGGCAATGATTCCGAGGAACGTCAATTGACTTCCCGCCTTGCGCGTGAGGGCGGTGCCCTTGACCTGGCAGGCGTCCTGAGCCTGGCCCAGGCAGCGGACCTGGTGGCCGGGTCCCGCCTGTTTGTGGGGACGGACACGGGCATGACTCATGTGGCCGCGGCGACAGGGGTCCCCGTGGTGGTTCTCTTTGGCCCTTCAAATCCCGTCAAGTGGGGCCCCTGGCCCAGTGGGCAGGACGTTCTGGGCGGGGAGCCCTGGTACATGAAAGGCTCGCAGCACCAAGGCAATGTGTTTCTGGTTCAGGGCAGTGGCGATTGTGTGCCCTGCAGGCAGGAAGGTTGTGACCGTCATCGGCAAAGTGCCAGCCGGTGCCTGGAAACCCTTTCAGTCCAGGAAGTCTGGACCACGCTGAGCCATGCCCTGGCATTCGGCGCAACGCAGGGCAGACATGCAGAACAGGGCTGATCTGGACTGGTTGCTTGCCCACCGGCGCATTCTGCTTGCCTTGGCCGTGCTTTGTTATGTGCCCCCTCTTTTTTTCCATTACGTGGGGGAAGAAGCCAACTACACACTCATGTCCATGGAAATGTGGCACCACCACTCCTTCAGAAGCGTGGTGGTGCTTGGCAGCATGGGCGGGCGCCCTCCCCTTTACAACTGGTTGATGATTCCCCTGGCCTGGCTTTTGGGATGGAAGCATGTGCTGGTGGCGGCGCGTCTGGTGACGGTGTCAGCCACGCTTGGCACGGCCTTGACACTTGGCTGGCTGGCACGCAGGGTGGTGCCCAATCCTCAGGTGGCCTCTCTGGTTCCCCTGTTTTACCTGGTGACAGCCGATGTGTTGTGTTACCGGGGCTGGCTGGCTTACGCAGACCCCCTGTTCTCCTTCTGGATGGTTCTGGCGGTGAGCCTGCTGTGGGTCAGCAGCCAGCGCCGGGATACACGGCTTCTTTTCCTGTCCTTGCTGGCCATACTGGCGTCTTATCTCACCAAAGTCATCACGGCCTATTTTTTCTATGCGACCGCCTGGTGCATACTTGTCCTCCACGCACCTTATCGCCAGTGGTTATGGTCGCTCCGTGCCTGGGGAACTTGTCTGGCAGGATTGGTGCCCCTGCTGGTCTGGTGGTATTTTGCGGGACGACATGACCCCATCCAGACCTCCTGGCAGGAGCAGGACATCACCTCAAAATTGCTGGGCGTCACCAGCTGGAAAAATTACGGCATCAAACTGGTCACATTTCCTGCAAGCCTTGCGCTGAGCCTGCTGCCTTCTTCCTGGGTGGTGATGAGGGCTCTGGTCCAACGCAAGAGGCCCTTTTCCGGCTGGCCACTGGAGGCCCGGCTGGCGCTGGGAATAGCGGCCATCAATTGCCTGCCTTACTGGATTGCCCCGCAAAGTGCGGCGCGTTATGTCCTTCCTGCTTACGGGTTCGTGGTGCTGGCAGCCGTCATTCTGTGGACTTCCCGTCTGACTGGCGAAGTGCGGTCCCGGCGATGGATCGTGGCTTT
>JAJZEL010000212.1 GCA_021828575.1 Pseudomonadota bacterium | reverse complement strand
AGAGCCATTGTCATGGACCCCGCCCTGGCCATTTATGACGAACCTTTTGCAGGTCTGGACCCCATCTCGCTCAATGCAGTCGCCAAACTGATCAGGGAACTAAACGACTCGATTGGAATCACATCCGTGCTGGTCACCTATGACGTCAGCGAGTCGCTCAAGGTGGTAGATGAAATATTTTTGTTGTCGGACGGACGGGTGGTCAGCCAGGGAGACCCGAAAACCCTGAGTGAATCCAGAGATGATGCTTATGCCCGTCAGTTCATTCACGCCGAGCCTGACGGCCCAGTGGGTTTCCAGCTGCCCGCTGCTCCCCTGTCCGTTGATTTTCGGTGCACGTCTGCAAAATAGTTTGTGCGATTAAAATAAAAGGAATTTCATGACCGACATGGAAACCGGCGCTTCCCGCCGTGAGGAAGCACGAAAGCCCGCCTGGAAACTCCTGCTTGTCTCAGTAGTGGTGATTGCTGCATTGGCCTTCTGGTACCACCGATCACACGCTCACAAGCCCGGTGAATCATCGAAAATGCACGCCCATGCCCAATCAGTGCCTGTGGCCGTGGCCCCTGCCCGTAAAACCGACTTTCCTGTCTGGCTGACCGGACTGGGCACCGTGACACCTGTTTACACCGTTACGCTGAAAACCCTGGTCAACGGGCTCCTGATGCAGGTGTTTTACAAGGAAGGCCAGGTGGTCCGGGCAGGCGATGTGCTTGCCCAGATCGATCCCAGGCCTTTCCAGGTGCAGCTCGAACAGGCTCAGGGACAACTGGCACGGGATCAAGCCCTGCTCGAGAATGCCCGACTGGACCTGAAACGCTACCAGACACTGATCAAGACAGGGGCCATCCCGTCTCAGCAACTGGATACACAGGTGGCCCTCGTGTCGCAGGACGAAGGCAATGTGCTGACGGACAAGGGACTGGTGGACAATGCAAAGCTGCAATTGACCTATGCCCGCATTACCGCCCCATTCAATGGTCGTCTCGGCCTCAGGCTGGTGGATCCGGGCAATTTTGTCCAGACCAGCGATACCACGGGTCTGGCAGTGCTCACCCAGTTGTCTCCGATCACCGTGATATTTCCCCTCCCCCAGGATGATCTCCCGCAAATTCTGAAAGGCATGTCAACCGGGCAACCTTTACTGGTGGAAGCCTGGGACCGCGCCAATACGACACTACTGGCCACCGGACATCTGTACACGCTGGATAATCAGGTGGATGTGACCACGGGCATGGTCAAGCTGCGCGCCGAATTCGACAACAAGGATATGACCCTGTTTGCGAACCAGTTCGTCAACGCCCACCTGCGGGTGGCCACATTGCCTGGTGCCGTGGTCATTCCTGTCGCCGGATTGCAGCAGGGGGGAGAAGGTCCTTACACCTTCGTCATGGACAACCAGCACCGCGTATCAGTGCGCAAGGTCAAACCCGGCCCCACCAATGGCAATGAAGTTGCCATCATGGAAGGACTCTCCCCAGGTGACCAAATTGTGGTTGACGGCTTAGACAACCTTCGAGACGGAATGACCGTGGAAGTGGCCAGATCCAATCATGGACAGCCACAACCTTGAATCTTTCAAAACTGTTCATTGACCGACCGATAGCGACCTCCCTTATCATGGTCGCTGTGGTTCTGACGGGACTGCTGTCCTGGCGCCTGTTGCCGTTGTCAGCACTTCCAGAGGTGGATTACCCCACCATTGAAGTCACGACCCTGTACCCGGGCGCCAGCCCGGAAGTGATGGCTTCCTCGATCACGGCCCCCCTGGAACGCCAGTTTGGCCAGATGGCTGGCCTGGCTCAGATGGCTTCCACCAGTTCTGGCGGAGCGTCCGTCATTACCCTGCAGTTTTCCCTCGCCACGTCTCTGGACGTGGCCGAACAGCAGGTTCAGGAAGCCATCAATGCCGCTGGCACCTTTCTGCCCACTGACCTGCCCATGCCCCCCTTGTATAACAAGGTCAACCCGGCAGATGCCCCCATGCTGACCCTGGCCATCACCTCTCCCGAAATGACTTTACCCCGCCTGCAGGATTGGACAGATACCCGTCTCGTGGCCAAGATTTCCCAGGTGGATGGAGTCGGGATGGTCAGCATGGGGGGCGGGCTTCGTCCCGCCGTGCGAATCCGTGCCAATCCGGATGCTCTGGCCTACCGGCGTCTGGCCATGGAGGACCTGCGAACAGCCATCGTCAATAATACGGTTAACCTGCCCAAAGGCAGTTTTGACGGACCTGAACGTTCAGTGACCGTAGATGCCAATGACCAGCTTCATACAGCGGCTGACTACCGACAAATCATCATTACCTATCAGAATGGCTCCCCTGTCAGGGTGGGTGATGTGGCAGAGGTGGAAGATGCCGCTGAAGATGTTCATCTGGCCGCATGGAAAGACAAGACGCCGGCCATTATCGTTAATGTGCAACGTCAACCCGGGTCCAATGTCATTGCCGTCTCCGACAGGATCAAGGCATTGCTCCCGCTATTGCAGCAATCCCTGCCTGGGAATGTTCGGGTTTCCATTCTGACAGACAGAACAACCACCATCCGCGCATCCGTCAGGGAAATCCAGTTCGAACTCATGCTGGCCATTGCACTGGTGGTCATGGTCATTTTCCTGTTCCTGCGCAACATCCCGGCCACCATCATTCCCGTGGTGGCCGTGCCAGTGTCTCTCATAGGAACATTTGGCATCATGTATCTGGCCGGATTCAGCATCAACAACCTGACCCTCATGGCACTCACCATTGCCACCGGGTTTGTTGTGGATGATGCCATTGTCATGATCGAAAACATTGCACGTTACAGGGAACAGGGGCTGAATGCCCGTGAGGCAGCACTGCAAGGCTCCCGACAGATCGGTTTCACCATCATTTCCCTGACGTTTTCCCTGATCGCTGTCCTGATTCCGTTGCTGTTCATGTCGGATGTCATTGGACGGCTGTTCAGGGAGTTTGCCATTACGCTGGCTGTCACCATCGTCATTTCAGCCATTGTGTCCCTGACACTTACGCCCATGATGTGTGCACGCATTCTGGGAAAAAGCGCACTGGAATCGGAGCATGGCTGGACCATGGCACTGCACCGAGCCACAGACCGCATGATCGGGCTGTATGGCAAGGCGCTGGACCGGGTGCTTTGCCATCAGGCCCTGGTGTTGCTGATTGCCGGATTGACCGTTCTGCTGACAGTCGGCCTTTACTGGCTCATCCCGAAAGGTTTTTTCCCCATGCAGGATACCGGAATCCTGCAGGTCATCACAGATGCTCCGCAAACGGTGTCATTCAAGTCCATGCTGGTTCGGCAACAGGCAGCTGCAGACGCCATCCTGCAGGATCCTGCCGTGGAGAGCCTGTCCTCTTTCATCGGTGTCGACGGATTGAACACAACCATCAACAGCGGTCGCATGCTTGTCAACCTCAAGCCTCTGGATCAACGGGGTAGCGACCACAGCCTGCAGCACATCATGTCCCGACTTGCGGACTCGATGAGAGCAATCCATGGCATCGATGTTCACATTCAGCCCGTACAAGACCTGACGCTGGAAGACACGCTAAGCAGAACCCAGTACCAGGTCATGCTGGAAAGCCCTCGACAAAGTGACATCCAGCAATGGACTCCGGAGTTGGTCAGGCAACTGTCAGCACTGCGATCCCTGCAGGATGTTTCCAGCAACCTCCAGAATCAAGGTAACCGTATTTATCTGGACATAGATCGGGATAGCGCCTCACGCCTGGGTATTACTGTCGCCGCCATCGACAATGCCCTTTATGATGCCTTTTCCCAGCGGCTGGTTTCCACTATTTATACCCAGTCCAACCAGTATCGTGTCGTTCTGGAAACCGGGCAGCAATTCAGCCAGACCCCCCACCAACTGGACTTGCTCTATGTTCCCGGAACGGGCGGTGCCCAGGTCCCCCTTTCCCAGGTGGTGCACATGTCAGAAAAACAGGGGCCCCTGTCCCTGCACCGGCTCGGGCAATTTCCTTCATCCACCTTGTCTTTCAACCTGTCACCCGGTTATTCACTTGGCAAGGCGGTGGAAGACATTCGCGCCACCACCCGGAAAATGGGCATGCCACCCCGGCTGGAAATGCACTTTCAGGGCGCCGCAAGAGCTTATGAAAAATCCCTGTCATCCACTCTGCTGCTTTTGCTGGCAGCAGTTGTGACCATGTACATCGTGCTGGGCATCCTGTATGAAAGTTACATCCATCCTGTCACCATCCTGTCCACCCTGCCTTCCGCCGCTGTCGGGGCATTGCTTGCCCTGGAACTGACAGGACACAGCCTGGATATCCTGGGCATCATCGGCATTGTCCTGCTCATCGGGATCGTGAAAAAAAATGCCATCATGATGATCGACTTTGCCTTGGATGCTGAACGCAACCAAGGGCTGTCGCCGCTGGAAGCCATACGGCAAGCTTGCCTGCTTCGCTTTCGTCCCATTCTCATGACCACGCTCTCCGCCCTTTTTGCCGCCGTTCCATTCCTGTCCGGATCAGGGATCGGCGCTGAGTTGCGCCAGCCCCTGGGCCTGACTCTGGTGGGCGGACTACTGGCCAGCCAGCTCCTGACCCTGTTCACCACGCCCGTCATCTATCTGGCCCTGGACCGCCTGGTTCGCAAACCATGAACCTCACAGCGCTGTTCATTCGACGGCCCGTTGCGACCACGCTCCTGACAGCAGCCCTGACATTGTCTGGCATCGTGGGATTCATGCTTTTGCCGGTGGCGCCGCTGCCGCGCATCGACTTTCCCGCCATCAACGTCCAGCTGTCGTTACCCGGGGCCAGCCCGGAAACCATGGCAGCCACCATGGTCACTCCACTGGAGCGAACCTTGGGACACATTTCCGGCCTGGACGAAATGACTTCCAGCAGTGCCACAGGTCAGGCTTCCATCAGCCTTCTATTCGATATTGACCGGGACATCAATGGGGCGGCCAGAGATGTGATGGCTGCCATGAACGCTGCCAGGACGTTACTGCCTCCCGCCCTGCCCTTCAATCCCGTGTACAGAAAAATCAATCCGGCCGACGCCCCCATCATGATCATGACCATGACGTCATCCACCATGACGCGCGGACAGATCTATGATGTGGCGTCCACCGTGGTAGCACAGAAGCTTTCGCAGGTGGATGGCGTGGGCCAGGTTCTGGTGGGGGGCAGTTCTCTGCCTGCAGTTCGGGTGGAACTGGATCCTCCTTCCCTGAACCGCTTCGGACTGGACGTGGAAACCGTACGTAATGCCATCTCGTCCACCAATGTCAACAGCCCAAAGGGGTTTGTGGAAAATGACAGCCACCGCTGGCAAATCGAGAACAATGACCAGGCCAAAAATGCCTCTGACTACCGCCCGCTTGTACTGGCATGGAGAAACGGTGCACCGGTTCGCCTGGAAGATGTGTCGACCGTGGATGATTCCATTCAGGACCTGAGAAACCTCGGTCTGGCCAATGGCCATCCCGCCATTTTGCTCATTGTGAGTCGCCAGGCAGACGCCAACATCATCGATACGGTGAACCGGGTCAATGCCATGATGCCGGAAATTTCATCGGCCATCCCCAGCGCCATCGATTTCAAGGTGGTAATGGACCGAACGCCTGCCATCCGTGCTTCCCTGCACGATGTGGAGCGCACTCTGCTGATTGCGACATTGCTTGTGATCATGGTGGTTTTTCTTTTTCTGGGCCGGGTGGAAGCCGCGCTGATTCCCAGCATCGCTGTCCCCGTATCCCTCATCGGTACCTGTGGCGTGTTGTATCTGGGGCATTACAGTCTGGACAACCTGTCACTCATGGCCCTGACGGTTGCCACGGGGTTTGTGGTGGATGACGCGATCGTGGTCCTGGAAAACATCTCCCGCCATGTGGAGCGCGGGCTTCCTTTGATGGAAGCTGCTTTTCTCGGCTCAAGGGAAGTGGCTTTTACGGTGGCTTCCATCAGCATTTCCCTGGTGGCGGTTTTTCTTCCCCTCCTGCTGATGGGAGGGCTGGTAGGACGGATGTTCAGCGAGTTCGCCGTGGTGCTTTCCGTTGCCGTGCTGGTCTCACTGATTGTTTCCCTCAGTACCACGCCCATGCTGTGCTCCCGATGGTTGAAGCCAGTCTCGAAGACGTCAGAAAGGATCACACAGGATTCACACTGGCAACGTTTCCTGCTGGGAGTTCGTCAGGCATTCGACAGGATGCATCGTGCCTATGACCGCTCCCTGAATGCCACCATTCGACACAGAAGACTGGTTCTGGGCATGCTTTTCATGACCATCATCCTGAACGGGTACCTGTTCACCATCGTTCCAAAGGGGTTTTTCCCGCAACAGGACACGGGTCGCCTGATTGGCCGCGTTCAGGCAGACCAGAGCATTTCCTTTCAGGCCATGAGGGACAAACTGGCCCGTTTCATTGCCATCTGCAAGGCAGATCCCGACGCCAAGGATGTGATCGGCTTTACGGGCGGGGAAGCACGCAATGCTGCGAACGTGTTTGTGGTCCTCAAGTCTGATGGCCAGCGTCACGCCTCTTCTGACCAGGTCATTGCACGGTTGCGCAAGAAACTGGCCCAGGTGTCTGGAGCCAGGTTGTACTTCCAACCCATTCAGGATTTGCGTTTTGGCGGGAGAATGGGCAATGCCCAGTACCAGTACACGCTGGAGGGGAACAACCTGGAGGAATTACGGCTCTGGACGCCAAAAATCCAGGCGGCCTTGTCCAGGCTACCTCAGTTGGCAGACGTCAATACAGACCAGCAGGACCGGGGACTTGATTCCTATGTCACCATTGACCGGGATACGGCTGCCAGGCTGGGTGTCAATCCTCGCAGCATCGACCTGACCCTGAATGACCTTTATGGACAAAGAATCATTTCGACCATTTACAACCCACTCAACCAGTACCGGGTCATCATGGAAGCCGCTGCTCCCTACTGGCAATCACCTTCCATACTGGACCAAACTTATGTGGTGGGCACCAATAATGCCATGGTCCCATTGTCTGCCGTTGCTCATTTTGCCCCTACAAATGCTTCGTTGACGGTGAACCATCAAGGGCAGTTCCCTGCTGCAACCATTACATTCAACCTCCCTGTTGGGGTCACCCTGGGCCAGGCGACGGAAGCCATTCACAGGGCATTTTCCAACTTGAGGGTACCGGCTTCCATCCATGGTGATTTCCAGGGAACGGCACGAGTATTCAAGTCTTCCCTGTCCAGCGAACCCGTTCTGATTCTCGCCGCCCTGTTTGTGGTGTATGTGGTTCTGGGCATTCTCTACGAAAGCCTCGTGCATCCGCTCACCATTCTGTCCACCCTTCCCTCGGCAGGCGTGGGTGCCATTCTGGCGTTGCTGATGACAGGTATGCAGTTTGACCTGATGACCTTGATCGGTATCATCCTGCTGATCGGGATCGTGAAAAAGAATGCCATCATGATGATAGACT
>JAJZEL010000078.1 GCA_021828575.1 Pseudomonadota bacterium | reverse complement strand
ATCTTCGCGATGCCTTGCAGGTGGCAACCCATGGCATTCCGGGAGTCTGGGTCGTGTTCGGAGGCAGGGTACTGGCGGGAGGGCGGGCCAGCAAGGTGGACAGCGTGGCCCTGCAGGCGTTCGATAGCATCAATGCCCCAGGGTATGCCGTGGAGGCGTTTTGCAGGATATCCGGGTCGGAGATGGTCAGGGCATCGGAGCCGTCATACATGCCGGATGCCAGCGATGCAGTGGAAGTGGTGCATTTGCACCCCGGGTTTCAGCCCCATCGTCTCAAGGCGCTTCTTTCTGACGAAACACTTCGTGGGGTGGTGGTGCAGGTGTATGGCTTGGGAGGCATGCCTCCGGAAGTGGCCTCTCTTCTGGTCCGGTGGGTCAGGGAGAACAACGGGTTTGCCGTGGCCCGCAGCCAGTGCCTGAGGGGGGTGACGGATTTGGGCAAATATGCGGTGGGGCACGAAGCGTTGCAAGGGGGGGTGGTGGCGGCGCAGGACATGTCACTGGAAGCGGCCTATGCAAAAACCGCCTGGGTGCTGGCCCATTTTGACCGACATGAAGACCGGTGCCGTCAGTTTTGTGTGGCGCGGGGCGGTGAAATTCGAGAGCAGCCAGATCAGGCAGAAGCGCTATAATCGTCATAATATTAATGTCGTTATAAGCTTATGCTTGGAGTGAATATGGAAACGGTCGCGTTGGGTTTCGTGTTTGGCGTCATTCTGCAATTTGCCCGTCTGAACCGGTTCGACACCATCGCAGGCATGGCCACGCTGCGCGATTTCACGGTCGCCAAAACCATCAGTTTCACCATCGGGCTGGGTGTGCTGCTCCTGCAGGCAGAAATTTTTCTGGGGTGGGGTGACTATCACATCAAGCCCCTGCTGTTGACGGGTATTGTGGCGGGAGGCGCCCTGTTCGGCATGGGCATGGCCATTCTGGGCTACTGTCCCGGCACCGTGGCCATTTCCCTGGGGCAAGGCAATCTGGACGCCCTGGTGGGTATCGTGGGAGGGCTGGTGGGGTCACTGGCGTTTGCCGTGTCCTATCCCGTGCTGCAGCCCTTGCTGGGACCGGATTTTGGCACTGTGTCGCTGCGCAGTGCCGCTGCGGGAAACGGGCTGTTCTGGGGGGGCAGCGTAGCGGCAGCCTTCCTGTTCATGGCCATCGCCCTGATGCTTCAAAAACACTATGGTGCTGACTGGAAGTGGCTGTACGTGGCCGTTGGCATGGCCCTGCTCAACGCGATCCTGAATCTGCCGGTGGTGGCGGGGCATCCCATGGGCGCATCCACAGCCTTTCCGCTGGTGGCCATGAGTCTCACGGGGGTGGGGGCGCATTCCTATTGGGAAAAAATTGCCGGTCCTGGCGCCTGGGAACTGTGGTTTCTGGTGGGGGCGTTTCTGGCAGGGCTGGTGCTTGCCCTGTTGCAGGGGCAATTCCGGATCACGAGCGTGCCTGCCCTTTGGCAGCAATACTACGGTGCTGCGCCGGGCAAACGGTTCTTCTGGGCATTTCTGGGCGGCTTTCTGCTGCTGTTTGGCGCACGCACGGCAGGGGGGTGCACTTCGGGGCACATCGTATCAGGCGGCATGCAGCTTGCAGCCAGCAGCCTGTTGTTTGCCATGACTGTGTTCGCGGTTTTTCTGTTCACCGGACGGCTGTTCTACCGCCCGGCCACGGCCTGAATCAGGTCATTCGGTTCAGGTGGCGCTCCATAAGGGCAAACCCGCTAATGACCGCATAGCAGGTGACGGGAATCCACAGGGCTTTGGCCAGCGAGGAATGATCGGCGGCAAATCCGGTCAGGGGAGGGATGATGGCGCCCCCCACGATGGCAAGGCACAACAGGCCTGACCCTTCAGGCGCAGCTTCGCCGAGTCCTTCCAGGGTCAGGGAAAAGATGACCGGGAACATGATGGAGTTGAACAGCCCCACGGCCAGGAGGAAAACGGCGGCCTCCACCCCTGTCGTCAGTGATGAGGCCACCACCAGCGACAGGGCTGCAACCGCGCAGGCCAGCAGCACCCGTCGGGCAGGAAAAACCGTCAGGGCGGCAGAACCCAGAAAACGCCCCACCATGGCCCCTCCCCAGTAAAAGCTCACCAGGGGCCCGGCTTCCTGGGCTTTCATGGAGAGGACCGATGGTTGCATCAGGTAGCTGATCATCAGGCTACCAAGGGACACTTCGGCGCCCACGTAAACGAATATGGACAGCATGCCCAGGGCAAAATGGGGGCGGGTCACCAGCCGCAACGCGCTGCCGCTGGCCATGGGTTCGGTATGGGGTATGGAAGGCAGGCGGCGCAATGTCCAGAAGGCCAGGGCCAGCCCGGTCAGTCCCATGGACAGGAGCATGAAGGGGGTGGCCACGGCAGACAGCCCACGCGAACGCAGGATCAGGGCCGTGCCCACCAGCGGGCCGACGGTGGTTCCCAGGGAGTTGAAAGCCTGGGCCAGACTGAGCCGACTATGCGCTCGTTGCGGGTCGCCCAGCCGGGTGATGAGGGGGTTGGCAGTCACTTGCAGCAGGGTGATGCCTGCAGCCATGACGAACAGGGCCACCAGAAAACCGGGAAACCGACCCAGTGCCACGGCAGGTAAAAACAGCAGGCAACCCAGCACCATGATCCCCAGCCCCACCACCAGACTGTTCATGTAGCCCAGGCGGGCCAGCAGATGGCTGGAAGGAATGGAGAACACCAGATAACTCAGGAAAAAGCTGAACTGGGTCAGGAGCACTTCTGCATAAGTGAGCGAGAAAGTGGTCTTCAGCTTGGGAACCAGCGTGTCCAGCAGGACGGTGGCGAATCCCCAGCAGAAGAACATCAGGATCACCAGGGACAGCAGGAGGACATGCCGGTTGCGTGATGCATGCATGGTCGCCAGACTCACACGCTGTTGGAACGGGCGATCTGGCCCAGATAGGTGGCACTGGGTTTCAGGTGTCGTTCGAAGGTGGTCCGGTTCACTGCCACAAGACCGAAACGGGGACGGTAACCTTCCAGCCACTCGAAGTTGTCCAGCAATGACCAGTGGACATAACCGCGGACATCGATGCCTTGCTGCAGGCAGCGGGCCACACCCGTCACGGCACGCCGGATGTATTCCACGCGGCGCTTGTCATCCGTGGTGGCCACGCCGTTTTCCGTGACGTACAGCGGTACTTTTACATGCTCGTGGGTATAGTGCAGCACTCCTTCCAGGACTTCGGGATAAAACTCGTAACCCATGTCGGTGAGCGGCGCGCCCTTTTGGGGGGGCAACATGCCGTCAGGGCCGATGCGGCAGCGCGAATAGGCCTGCACTCCCAGAAAGTCGCCATGGGAAGACACTGCTTCAAACCAGGGTTCATAGGCCAGGCGGCGTTTCTTGTCGCGCATGGGAATGGCATCGTCGTCAATGGCCTGATCATCCTCCATGGCGATGGAAACGCCCACGGGCAGATTGGGCCACACGGATTTGATGGCCTGGTAACCGGCCTTGTGGGCCTTGAGCAGTCCATCATGGATGTGCTCCAGGTCGCCGAATATCCAGGAGGAGAAGCGACCGGTTCCCATCATCTGGCCTGCCTTGCGGATTATTTCGTGGTCCAGGTGCGTGCCCAGTTTGGACTGGCGCAGGCCGGGAATGCCAAAGAGCAGCTTGGTGAGGTTGGGTTCGTTGAGGGTGGTGGCAAAAGCCATGCGATCGCCCAAGGCGCGGGCCACGGTATCGCAGTACCGGCCAAACACCAGCGCGGCGTCCGGGTGTTCCCAGCCCCCGCGTCCGGAAAACCAGCGCGGAACGGTGAAGTGGTTGAACGTGACCATGGGCCGGATGCCATGTTGGTGGCAGGTGTCCAGCACGGCCCGGTAATGGTCCAGCTCCGCATGGGAAATCATGCCATCCTCCGGTTCCACGCGGGACCATTCCACGGAAAATCGGAAGGTGTTGAGTCCCAGATCGGCCAGCAGGGCAATGTCCTGCGGAAACAGGTGATAGTGGTTGCAGGCATCACCGGAGGGTTCTGCAAACAGGGTAGGGTGAATGTTTTCCAGCAGCCAGGAGTCGCTGTTGACGTTGTTGCCTTCCACCTGGTGCCCTGCCGTAGCGGAACCCCAGAGAAACCCGTTGGGAAAGGGGTGAGTGGCCGGGGGCTCTTCCTGAGCCTGAGCGGTCCGGGCCAGCAGGGAGGAGGCCAGCAGGGTGCTGCCGGTGGCAAGGAAGCGGCGACGTCCGTAGGAGGAGGGCATGGGGTTTCAGTATCCGTTGAAAAAACCGAATCCTGACTGGATTCAGGGTTTGAGGCAAATGGAGCAGATGCTGCACTGCGGTATAATTGGCGAAGTTGATGAACGACTTTGCAAGGAGATCTCCATGAATCTGCTGTTCACACCCCTTCAGGTGGGGGCTTGGTCCCTGCCCAACCGTATCGTCATGGCTCCCCTCACCCGTTGTCGCTCGGGGGCAGGCCGTGTGCCCACTGCGCTGATGGCGGAGTACTACACCCAGCGTGCCGGTGCAGGGCTGATCCTGAGCGAGGCCACCTCAGTGGATCCCATGGGCGTGGGGTATCCCGACACGCCCGGCATCTGGTCGGAAGAGCAGGTGGCGGGATGGAAGCAGGTCACGAAGGCTGTGCATGAAACGGGTGGACGCATCCTGCTGCAGCTTTGGCACGTGGGTCGGGTGTCCCATCCGGACTTCCTCGGGGGGCAGCTTCCCGTGGCACCTTCCGCTCTGGCACCCCAGGGGCACGTGAGTCTGCTCCGTCCCATGCGTGACTACGTGGTTCCCAGGGCGCTGACCCTGGCTGAGATTCCGGGCATCGTGGAGGCCTATCGTCGGGGGGCAGAAAACGCCCTGCGTGCCGGGTTTGACGGGGTGGAAATCCATGGGGCCAATGGTTACCTGCTGGACCAGTTTCTCCAGGACAGCACCAATTTGCGGGATGACGAGTATGGGGGCAGTGTGGAAAACCGTGCCCGACTGCTGCTGGAAGTGACGGACGCGGCCATAGGTGTGTGGGGCGCCAATCGCGTGGGCGTTCATCTGGCGCCTCGTGGCGATGCCCACACCATGGGTGATTCCAATCGGCTGGGCACGTTTGGGTATGTGGCCGAGGCACTGGGCCGGCGCAAGGTGGCGTTCATCTTCACTCGGGAATCCCTGGGCGAGGACCGCATCAGCCCTGAGCTCAAAAAACGTTTTGGTGGCGTGTTGATCGCCAACGAAGGGTTCACCCCTGAAACCGCCCGGCAGGAAGTGGCATCAGGGCATGCGGATGCCATTTCCTTTGGCAAGACGTTCATCGCTAATCCTGACCTGCCGGAGCGGTTGCGCAGGAATGCATCGCTCAATGCCCAGCGTCCGAACCTGTTTTACGGTTACGGACTGGAGAATCTGGTGGAAGGTTATACGGACTATCCTTTTCTGGATGAAGTGATGGCCTGACGCAGGTGGGGGGCAGTGGGGAGGGGGCTACCCGCCAGTGGCCTGGCTGGGTTAACATAAAGCCTGTAGTCCCCATAACCAAATACCCCGGAGGAGACACCATGACCCGACAACTGGTCCTGGGAAGTGCTTTTTTGCTGTCCCTGTTTTCCCTGCAGGCCCTGGCTGATGACAACTTCTTTCCGACTGATCACGAGAACTATTTCCCGTCTGAAATCAAGATCAGCCCTGATGCGCCCCGGAAGGTGGTGACCAAGGCAGGTCCTGATCTCAAGTCCCAGGAAGAGGCGTGTGTCCAGTCCATGATCAACCAGTCGCCCGTCACTGAGGCCACGGACATCAAGGGCATCGTGCGCCGCACGCAGGACAGTACCGTGCTCAGCGTGGCTGCCACCCTGAAGGACGTGCCCATGGTGGATGGAGGCAAGAAAGATCTGCAGGTCACCTACCACTGCGAATACCTGATGGACGGGACATTCACCGTGGGTGCCTGGACCAAGAATCTGGGCGGCGAATGGGTCATGTTCCAGAGTGCCCATCTGACGCCGGACGATCTGGGCAAGCCATTCCCTGCGGGTCACCAGTAAAACCGTTCTTTCCTGTCCGCAGGTCATTGTATCTGCGGACAGGTCACTATTGAGTCGATGGTGGTCAATTTGTTCATAGAAAATGACTATCACAACCATTTGAATAATCAATTGGCTCTTGGGTTTGGCTTGGGCTAAATTGCCCTTACAGCTCGCGATTTCGCGGGCATTCATTGCGAGGGAGACCCCAAATGTCCAGCGAAGCCCAATGCCCGTTTCATCACGCCGCCGGGGGTGGTACGACCAATCGTGACTGGTGGCCCGGTCAGCTCAAACTCCACATCCTGCGTCAGCAGGCACCCCAGTCCGACCCCATGGGGAAGGATTTCGACTATGCAGCGGCATTCAAAAGTCTTGACCTGAAAGCCGTCAAAAAAGATCTCCAGGCCCTCATGACCCTTTCGCAAGAGTGGTGGCCAGCAGATTTCGGACACTATGGCCCCCTGTTCATCCGCATGGCCTGGCATAGTGCCGGTACTTACCGCACCGGGGATGGACGCGGTGGCGCAGGCCACGGTAACCAGCGTTTTGCTCCGCTCAACAGCTGGCCTGACAATGCCAACCTCGACAAGGCACGCAGGCTGCTTTGGCCCATCAAGCAAAAATACGGCAAAAAGATTTCCTGGGCTGACCTGATGATCCTCACGGGCAACGTGGCCCTGGAGTCCATGGGATTCAGCCCCTTGGGCTTTGGGGGTGGGCGGGAGGACATCTGGGAACCGGAACAGGACATTTACTGGGGTGCTGAAAACAAGTGGTTGACTGACCAGCGGCACACGGGTGAACGGAATCTGGAAACCCCCCTGGCGGCCGTGCAGATGGGGCTGATTTATGTCAATCCGGAAGGCCCGGGCGGCCATCCGGACCCGGTGGCTGCAGCGCATGATATTCGCGAAACCTTTGCCCGCATGGCCATGGATGACGAGGAAACCGTGGCGCTCATCGCCGGAGGTCATACCTTCGGCAAGGCACATGGTGCAGGAGACGCGCGAAACGTGGGGCCCGAACCCGAAGCGGCCGGCATCGAGGCACAGGGCTTTGGCTGGAAAAATCGCCATGGTTCAGGAAAAGGGGCCGACACCATCACCAGCGGTCTGGAGGTCACCTGGACGGACACGCCCACCCGCTGGAGTCACCAGTTTTTTTCCAATCTGTTCGGATACGAGTGGGAGCTGACGAAAAGCCCGGCAGGAGCCCACCAGTGGGTGCCAAAGCATGGGGCGGGAGCAGGCACTGTACCCGATGCCCATGACCCTTCCCGACGTCATGCACCGACCATGCTGACCACCGACCTGGCTTTGCGGTTTGATCCCGCCTACGAAAAAATTTCGCGGCGTTTTCTCGAGCATCCGGAAGCGTTTGCCGATGCTTTTGCCCGCGCCTGGTTCAAGTTGACCCACCGGGACATGGGGCCTCGTGTGCGCTACCTGGGGCCGGAAGTGCCTGCCACGGATTTCCTCTGGCAGGATCCCATTCCGGCTGTTGACCACCCGCTGGTGGACGAGCGTGATGTGGAGACCCTGAAAGCCAGGATACTGGCCACCGGATTGTCCATCGGGCAACTGGTGTCCACTGCCTGGGCCTCGGCCTCCACGTTCCGTGGATCGGACAAGCGTGGCGGGGCGAATGGGGCACGGATCCGGCTGGCACCACAGCGGGACTGGACTGTGAATCAGCCGGAACGGCTGGCACAGGGACTCCTTGTTCTGGAAGGCATTCAGAGTGTGTTCAATGGCGAACACAAGGATAAAAAGATTTCCCTGGCCGACCTCATCGTGCTGGCCGGGTGTGCGGGTGTCGAGCAGGCGGCCAGGAATGCGGGGCACCTGGTGAAGGTTCCCTTCACGCCAGGACGGACGGACGCCTCCCAGGAGCAGACTGACATACAGTCCTTTGCTGTGCTGGAACCGGTGGCAGACGGGTTCCGCAACTACCTGAAGCCCGGGCTGGCTGTTCCGGCCGAGGAATGTCTGGTGGACCGGGCGCAACTGCTGACACTGACCGTGCCCGAAATGACCGTGCTGGTGGGGGGGTTGCGTGTGCTCAAGGCCAACCATACACAATCGGATGTGGGGGTTCTGACCCGGCGACCGGAAACCCTGACCAACGATTTTTTCGTGAATCTGCTGGACATGGCAGTGGAGTACCAACCCGTGTCGAAGACAGCCGATCTGTTCGAGGGACGCGAACGTGCCACGGGCAGGGTCAGGTGGATGGCGTCCCGTGTTGATCTGGTGTTTGGGTCCAATGCCCAGTTGCGTGCCGTGGCAGAAGTGTATGGCAGCGCGGATGCGGAACGGAAGTTTGTGGACGATTTCATTGCCGCCTGGAACAAGGTGATGAACCTGGATCGCTTCGATCTCGCGTGAAAGCAAGGACGGTGTTCCATGGCGCTCCCTTCCCTTAAACAACTGCAGTACCTGGTGGTGCTATCGGAATACCTCAACTTTACGCGTGCTGCCGAAGTCTGTTTCGTGACGCAGCCCACACTGAGCGCAGGCATACGTGAACTGGAATCCCTCTTGGGTGCAGCCCTGGTGGAACGTGACCGGCAAAATGTGCTGATGACGGATGCAGGTCGGGATGTGGTGGCCAGGGCACGTCCCCTGCTGGCGCAATGTCAGGATCTGGTGGATGCAGCCCGGGCTTCCGCGTCCATGCAGGGCCGTGTTCGCCTGGGTGTCATTCCCACCATTGCGCCATTTTTGCTGAGTGCCCTCATGAAAAGCCTGGGCAGGCGTTATCCGGAATTGTGTCTGGCGGTTCGGGAAGACCTGACGAGAAACCTGCTGGAGCGCCTGGAGTCCGGACACCTGGATTTCGTGCTCATGGCCTTGCCCCATGACACCTCGGGTTTCAGGGTAGAGGCTCTGTTTGACGATGACTTGTGGCTGGTGGGCTCCAGGAAGGAACTGAATGCGCTGGGTGAATCCGTACGCATGACCCGTCATGTGACGGACCGCCTGCTGCTTCTGGAAGAGGGGCATTGCCTGAGGGACCATGTACTGGCAGCATGCCGGAAGCCTCCTGCATCGCTGGCAGGTGGCATGGAAGCCACCAGTCTGCTGACGTTAGTCCAGATGGTTCGTTCGGGGGCGGGCCTGGGTCTGATCCCTTCCATGGCCCTGCAGGCCGGACTGATCACAGGGTCAGGTCTGGAAGCGCGTCCTGTGATGGCACCTGTTCCCCGTCGCACGGTGGCTTTGGTGGCCCGAACCACCACGACAAAGGAAGCAGAGTTGGGTGCTTTGTGTGACCTGCTGCACCGACTGTTTGATGAGAAAGTCAAAGATCGGGCAGGCTGAGATTGTGAGCCTGCCTGAAATTTACACCGGAAATCCCGGGATTCTAATGGAGCTGTCTTGTGCGTAAACCGGTATGGATGGGATGGGCGGCAGGTAGCCTGCTGTGGTTTAGCGGATCCGCCCAGGCGTTCTGGCTGTTGGGGTTTTCCACGGCCGACACGACACCGGTGGGTGGCTTTTCGGCCATTGCCGGAACGGGGGGGCAATACACTTCCGTGGGCAGTCCCCGCCAGAGCAGTTTCACGCCATTCCTGCCTCATGCCGGCTTTCGCACGGGCTTGGCGGACGGCTGGGACATCGGGTACCGGTTGACTCAGGTGGCTCTGCCTTTTTCAAGTGTGGGGCCTTCCCTGGGCAGCGAGATCGACATCAAGCACCGGTTCACTGATCCATCCAGCCCCTGGCAAATGGCCTTCGTCGTGGGTGCGGCCTATTCCTATCTGGAAATTTCCGGACAGTCGAAAAATGCCTGGAGTCCGGGAGCCGATCTCATCGCCAGTCATGTCTTGTCCGACCGTTATACCCTCATCACGGAACTGCGCTATGTGTACACCGCCATTCCATCGGCAGTGGGGGGAAGCAGTCGTAACAATCTCAGTGCCACAGGAGTTGATGTGGGGGCCAAGGTGGCCCTGACGCCCAGCGTGGCGCTGGTGCCTGAAATCGGTTTGTTTGACTTCCGGGGCAGTCTCCTGGGTCTTTCAGCCAATGGCCTGGCATTTCAGTACGGGGCCGTGCTGTCGTTTCGCTTCTAGGGCCGGTGATCATCAATCACTGGGTTTCGATTGAAATGTGGAGGGGGCGTGACCCCGTGGTCCCTCTGTCAGAAATCAGGATTTAAGCGTGACGAGTAGATGTACCAGGCAATGCATATTCGTGTAAGGCTCAACACCTTCGCGGGCGGTGGTCGATTGCGCCAGACACTCGGCCCGTTGGGAGGCCTCCGCTAGGTTTTTTCGGGTTCGCGTGTAGTACCCGGCCTGTCCTTAGGTCGTTGCGTAATGTGCCATTCAGTGCGGCAGTTTTGTTCAGGGCGTTATGGTAGGTTTTGTGATCGTCACGATCGAATACGACATACACTTGCTCAAAGGTACGTGGCTGAATGTTTTTTTCTTCTGCTCCTTTTACAAACAAGTGGTGGGCGTATTCTACGACCCCAAGCGGTGAGGTGCCATATTGGCTGGGCCGCACCTGAACGTTGGCCGTTTGTAGGCGATGTTCCTTGCGAATTTCACCAAGATACAATGGTTCGGTTTTGCTGCCTTCCGTGACGATAAGAATTCGGTCATGACTTGCCCATTGCCCTGTTTTTCATAGGGCATTAAAGTCCTTTTGAACTCGAGCATTGACAGGTGTGAGCGAGACATTGACTTCCTTCTTTTTTACAGGCGAACATCAACCTTCATGTGTCTTGAGCGTACCGGGCCAAGGCGTTCAGTCCGCATATAGCAGGGCAATGTTATTGAATTCCTTCTCCAGTTGCTGGAAAGCATCGGCAATGTCCGGGTCGAAGTGGCTGCCTTTGCCCTCCATGATGATCCGGACAGCTTCCCCATGAGCGAAGCGGGGTTTGTACACCCGTTCGTTCACCAGGGCATCGTATACGTCGGCCAGGGCCATGAGTCGGGCGGAAATGGGAATGGCGTCTCCTGATAGTCCTTGAGGATAGCCGGAGCCATCCCATTTTTCCTGGTGACTGTGGGCAATTTCCTTGGCATATTTGAGGAAGGGCAGTTCAATGCCCAGTTCGCTTTCAGCCTTGATGATGGAATCGCGGCCCAGAGTGGTGTGGGTCTTCATGATTTCAAATTCTTCACGGGTCAGTGGGCCTGGCTTCATGAGAATGTGGTCGGGAATGCCCACCTTGCCGATGTCGTGCAAGGGGGCCGACTTGAAGAGCTGCTCGATGGTGTCGCCCACGTTCAGGAAGTAGGCAAAGCGCGGATGGTGGCGCAGGGTTTCAGCCAGCAGGCGCACATAGTGCTGGGTGCGCCGGATGTGATTGCCCGTTTCGTTGTCGCGGGTTTCCGCCAGGGAGGCCAGCACGAACACGGTCACTTCCTGCAGGGCGGTGATCTGCTGGGTGCGGCGGGTGACCTCGCTGAGCAGGAAGTGATTCTGGTCCAGCAGGAAGTCCCGCATGAGTTTGAGGTCCAGATGGTTCTTGATGCGGGCCTTGAGCACACTTTCATTGATGGGTTTGGTGATGTAGTCCACGGCCCCGAGGGCCATACCCATGGCTTCGTCTTCCCCCTTGCTCATGGCCGTGAGGAAAATCACTGGCACATGCACCGTGCGGTCATGGGCTTTCAATCGGCGGCAGACTTCGTAGCCGTCCAGACCCGGCATCATGACATCCAGCAGGATGATGTCCGGGATGGGGTCAGACAGGGATAACCGGATGGCGCGCTCGCCATTGTTGGCCAGCTTGACCTTGTATTGGTCCTTGAGGAGTTCATTGACCAGCGTCAGGTTTTCCGGGGTGTCATCCACCACCAGGACCACCGGTTTTCGGGTAACACCCAGTGCATCATCCGGCATGTTCATGAAAATCTTCCTGAATCAGTTTGTTGAGGAGTTTGGAGGCTTCTTCGAAATCGTACTGCGCAACGCAGGATTTCAGTTTTTGGAAGGCGGTGGTCTGCGCCTGCCCGCCCAGGCCGGCTTCGATCCCATGGAGCAGTGCCATGGCACCGGCATCGCCCTGATCCAGCAATTCCAGCAGGCGCAGTCCTTCAGCTTTCAGGTGGCGCGGGCTCAGGCGCGGAGCGGTGGTGACAGGTTTTTCTTTGACTGTGTCCGGTGCCAGGGCTGACAGAGTGTCCATGGCTTCCTGGAGTGCGGTCAGTGTGTCCTGCAAGGCGGCGTTTATCCGGGCAGTCGGGAGCCGATTGCGACAATGGCTTTCCAGGGTATCGGCTGCCGCCTGCACTTTCCATGCGCCCACGTTGGCGGAAACCCCTTTGAGAGAATGCGCACACCGGGCGGCAGCCAAAGGGTCAGAATCCTGAGTGGCCTGGTGAAACTGTTGCCCGAAATTTTTGTAACGGGACTTGAACTTCAGCAGAAGCGAGCGGTACAAGGGGACCTTATGGCCCATGGCCTGCAGGGCCTTCGAGGTATCGAAACCGGGCAGTTCGGGCAATCCGGCAGAGGAAGCCGGAACAGGTGCCGTGGTCGACGAAGGATGATGGGGATGGGGCTTGAGCCAGCGCGCCAGGGTGACGAACATCTGGTCCACGTCCAGCGGTTTGGGTACGTGGTCATTCATGCCTGATTCCAGAGCACGGTCGCGGTCGCCCATCATGTTGTCGGCTGTCATGGCGATGATGGGGAGGGTGTTCCAGGCCGGATTGTCCCGGATCCTACGCGCAGCCGTGTACCCGTCCATGACGGGCATCTGGCAGTCCATGAGGATGCCATCGAACTGGTCGTCCTGCTCCAGGATGGTCAGGGCTTCCAGTCCGTTGGAAGCCAGCCGGAAAGACACTCCGGCATCGGCCAGCAGTTCGGTGGCAAGTTCCACGTTGAGGTCGTTGTCTTCCACCAACAGCACCCGGCTGCCCAGGATGTGCAGGCGCGCTTCCTCGTGTTCCTGCTGGCGGGTGGCCTGCCTTCCGGGAAGTTGCCCCGGTCGTCGGTAGCCGAACACGCGGTTCACGGATTCAAAGAGCCGGGAAGGGGTCACAGGCTTCGTCAGCACATCGCTTACCCAGGAACGGTTTCCTCCCAGCACTTCATATACGTCTTCATCCAGTGCCGTCACAAAAATCACCGGAGGGGTGTCGCGCCCGAATTCGCCGTGAAGCAGTGAGGTGCATTCCACACCATCCATATCGGGCATTTTCCAGTCCATGAACACCACGTCGAACGGGTGTCCGGCTTCGCTGGCATGCCTGGCCTCGGCCAGTGCGACTGTTCCGCCGCTGGCCGTGACGGCCTTCATGCCCAGGTGGGCCAGCATGGACTGGATGATGGCACGAGCAGAATGGTTGTCATCCACCACCAGGGCACTGAGACCCTTCAATTGATCTGCCGTGAGGGCCTTGCGGGAAGCCATGCCTGGTGGCTTGCCAAAGCGTGCCGTAAAGCGGAACGTGGTGCCGTGATCGGGCTCGCTGTGCACGCTGATGTGGCCGTTCATAAGGGTGACCAGCGATTTGCAGATGGCCAGTCCAAGTCCGCTGCCACCGTACTTGCGCGTGGTGGAACTGTCGGCCTGAGAGAAGGACTGGAACAGTTTGTCCTGCTGTTCCTTCGTCATGCCGATGCCGGTGTCGCGTACCAGGAATTCCATGTCCAGGGTGCCCGGAGTTTCGGAAAGCTTGCGCAGGGTGATGACCACTTCGCCCTGTTCGGTGAATTTGACGGCGTTGCTTCCCAGGTTGATCAGTACCTGGGTGAGGCGCAGCGGGTCACCCATCAGGTGATTGGGCAGTTCGGGATCCAGGTCGAACAGCAATTCCAGTCCTTTTTCCTGGGCCCGGGTACTGATGTGGCTGGCCAGGCTGTCCAGGATACCGTCCAGGTCGAACTCGATCTGTTCCATGGTGAGCTTGCCAGCCTCTATCCTGGAAAAGTCCAGGATGCCGTTGATAATGCCCAGCAGGAAAAGGGCGGAGCGGTGGACCTTTTCAATGAAATTGCGCTGCCGTGGTGTGAGGTCCGTGTTGAGGGCCAGCTGGCTCATGCCGATGATGGCATTCATGGGGGTGCGGATTTCATGGCTCATATTGGCCAGGAAGCTGCTCTTGGCTTGCGTGGCTTCTTCGGCCAGGGTTTTTGCAGCCTCGAGCTCCTGCAAGGTGGTCCGCAGCTTTTCGTGGTCCTGGGCCAGCTTCAGGGCGGTGGCCAGCGTATCTCTGGCATGCTCCAGCCAAATGGCATAAGGCTTGGCGAGCGTGGTGTCACAGACCAGTTCCAGCATGCCCACCAGATGGTTGCCATGGATCAGGGGCAGATTCAGCAATTGTTCATCGGGGACCTCGTCCATTCTGAGGCTCACGAGAGGATCGTGGCTGGCCAGGGCCGGCAGGTCAGGGTCGTCCAACAGGTTGTGTCGGGAGCGGCTCCGGGGACTGCCCTGGGTAGCCACACGGCGCAGTGACTCCGCATCGTTGGGGGTGCTCACCAGAAACACGGAGCCCGTCGTCAGTCCGAGAAAATCCAGAATCAGTCCCAGCCCATCCTGGGCCAGTTGTTGCACGGATTTTTCTGCCATGAGGCACCGACTGAGGGATGACAGGGCCTGATCATGGCGCCCCGTTTCTGCCGCCTGGCGGTGCAGCACCTCCAGTTCTTCCGTGCGTTGCTGGCGCATTTCCTGCAGGGCCTTGTGTTGCGTGATGTCGGAAACCATGGCAAAGGTACCGGTGAACTGGCCCGATTCATCGTACAGGTGGCGGCTGTTGAACAGGATGTCCACGGTCAGTCCGGAAGGTCGGGTGACGGACAGTTCCAGATGGAGGGGTTCGTCGTGGCCGTTGCGGCGCAGGCGGATCAGATGCTCCTGAAGAGCGGGGTGTTGCACGAAATCCAGCAGGGGATGGCCCAGGCAGTCTTCGGGGTTGCGTCCCAGGATCCGGCCCATGGCCTTGTTCATGTTGAGCAGGTGCCCTCCAGGATCCGTGAGCAGAATGCCTTCGTCGGCCAGGGAAAAAATCTGCCGGATCTGGGCCTCGCTCTGCCGCAATCCCTGGTTGTCCTGGAGCTGTGCCTTCCTCTCCCTTTCCATCCGGATCAGCTTGCGCCAAGCCAGAAGCAGGGCCAGGAAAAGGGCCAAAAAAAGGCTCATGAAAAGGGCCTGGGTGGACGTCACGCGCCGGCCCCCGCATCGTCAAACGGACCTGACATCATCTCCTCTCCATGTCCGGTCCCAAGGGTTGCTAAAGAGACCGGTGCTGGTGGTATGACTGCTGCCGTGCTTTTTTTATGAGAACCTCAGAACATCCCAGTCTAATGCCGGTGTAGTGATGTGGCAATGAAGGTTTTGTAACTATCTTGTTATGTTTTGTCTTGGAACTGATTTAATGGGATACGCTGCCGTGCCGGAGTACGCGAATGAGGGAGCGGGTCAGGATTCTCAGGTCCGTTCCACAAGATGGCATGACTCACGTTCGGGGGGTAACGTGTATTTCATTGCAACACCCGATGAATGAAACCCATGAGCCATGGTGAAGAAGGTCAATGACACTCGACGGACCCCAGGAGGGAGATCACAGTGGTCCGTCGAGTACTGCCGTCATCAACAAAAAACTAGAATTGAAACTGGCTTCCGATGATGAAACTATTGATGGGTGCCGATCCGGCCATCAAGGTTTGAGTGTAGGCAACGGTGAGTTTGGCATCGTACCCTTTGATGACGTAGTTCACGCCGTATTCATTTTGCTGTGTGCGAAAAGTTTGTCCGACCCCGGCTCCAGTATCAAATCCATCAGGTTGAAAATCCTGATGTTGAAAGTAAGGCTGGAATTTTCCGTATCCAATCTGTTTCGGAAAAAGAAACGCGACCGTCCCGATGTATGAACGGCCCTGATAAGTCGGCCCCCCCCAGCAGCCGCCAGGAAAGGCTGCATTGACAGTCGTGCAATAGTTGTCCAGCGTGTTTTGGGTATCCACTTTGTAAGCGGCACCAGACAGGGTCACGGCTCCGCCATCCAACACCTTCTTCTCCATGAGAAAGTCGACGTTGTATGCGGTGTAGCTGGCATTTGCGACAGTATTCAGCGTTCCATTCTGCTGTGACATTCCGGCCAGGCCCAATGCAAGCACGTCGTGAGTTCCAAAATAACTGGCACTTGCGAAATAGGCTGGGTCGACATTGGTGTCCCAGAAATTGTAGTTGAGGCGGGCTGTGTACATCAGGTCGCTGCTTCCGCCGCCGCCATTGTACTGATTGGTGTTACCGGAGTTCTTTCCCATTCCCTGGTAGGCTCCCAGTGCGTAGGTCAGCCGGCTGTTGGCCACCACACCCCAGAACGTCACACCCTGGTCCCGTCCATCCAGATATTGTTCCTTGTAGACAGAGGAAACCCCGGGATAATTCCAGCTGGTGATATAGAAAGGTCCTTCCATATCCGCCCTGTCAGCTGCGGGCAGCATGCGACCCAGCCAGACATTGAAGGTTTTCAGGGGTTCGTATTGCATGAAGGCATCGAGCAGGTTGACGCCATTCGTGTAACTGTCGTATTCGGTATTGAATGTTGCCTTGAATTCTTTTGAGAACTGCCAGTTGCTGTAAAGACGCAGATTGTCCACGTTGAATGCCTGACCGTTGGGCTGGCCACTGGTGTTGTTGCTGTCATAAGAGGTTCTGAGGCCCAGCCCAAGAGTGACCGATTGATCATCTCCGAAGTTGATTGTTGCCTCTGCCTTTGCAGTCACGGCCCAAAGGCAGGCCAGAAGGGCAAGGCAAACTTTTGGAAAGACATAGTCCCGGTTGGTTTTCATGCTTTTTCTCCTTGGATGAACATTAAAAATCCTGGGTTCAGCCTAAGGTTTTCGTGTCCGTCATGTGAATACGCACATTTACGAAGTTATGGCAATTTCTCTGGTATCTGCCTACGTAAAACCACGTAATAAACAGGTCATGCACATGAGTGCTGTGACCGGAAAAAAAGAACTAAGTAATTCACCGTATTCAGGAGAAACGTCGAAAGACTTACGATGAAGTCGAGGTTGTGATGGGTATTCATCGCATGTGTCTTTTGGCTCACTTCTCGATAAGGAGTTACTCATGTCGTTTTTTCCGTGTCACCAAGGATTTCCTGCCGAAGCCCGGAAGTTCAGGAAGCTTCTCGTGAAAAGTGTTTTGGCGGGAATGATTGCGAACGTGCTGTTTGCAGCGCAGTCATCGCAAGCTGCGAGCAACATTGCAGTGACGGACAAGGAAGTCGTTGTCGGACAACTGCATTCTTCAACAGGAACGATGGCCATTTCAGAAACGGGTGCCATTGAGGCTGAACAGTTGGCCATCAGTCAGATCAACGCCATGGGAGGTGTGTTGGGGCGTAAGATCCGTGTTATCCAGGAGGATGGTGCGTCAGACTGGCCCACCTTCGCGGAGAAAGCCAAAAAACTCCTGGAATCTGATCATGTGGCCGCCATTTTCGGCTGTTGGACTTCTGCATCCCGCAAGGCAGTGCTTCCCGTTTTGGAAAGAGATAACGGCCTTCTTTATTACCCCACTTTTTATGAAGGGCTCGAGCAGTCCAAGAATGTGGTCTATACCGGACAGGAAGCGACCCAACAGGTATTTGCAGGTCTCGACTGGGTGGCAAAAACGAAGCATGCGAAGACGTTTTACTTGATCGGATCTGACTACATCTGGCCTAGAACCACCATGAAGCTTGCCAGAAAGTACATCGAAAACGTGCTTCACGGAAAGATTGTCGGGGAAGAGTATGCGGCTCTTGGCAGTACGGAATTCGGATCGACGATCAACAAAATCCGCCTGAAGAAACCGGATGTCATCTATGCGGCAGTCGTAGGGGGGTCCAATGTTTCATGGTTTAAACAGCTCAAGGCGGCCGGGATCAATGGCGGTAACCAGACGCTTTTGACGCTTTCGGTGACTGAGGATGAGGCCAAGGGCATCGGGGGTGAAAACC
Organism: Pseudomonadota bacterium; assembly: GCA_021828575.1. Classification (GTDB taxonomy): domain Bacteria; phylum Pseudomonadota; class Gammaproteobacteria; order Burkholderiales; family Ferrovaceae; genus JAJZEL01. The sequence goes on along the minus strand of JAJZEL010000078.1, from coordinate 9,630 downwards.
TGGTGGGTTTTTATTCCGCCATGAAGTATTTTGAGTCTCTTGATACGCCGGAAAACAAGAAGTTTGTTTCTCAATTTCATGCGAAGTGGGGAGAAAATGCGCCAATCGGTGATGTGACGCAAGCGGCTTACGAAGGACCATGGTTGTGGAAAAAAGCAGTCGAAATGGCGGGAAGCTTTGATACCGACAAAGTGGTCAAGGCGGAAGAGAGCGGGAAAATCACGTTCGATGCTCCGGAAGGACTCATTTACCTTGAGCCCAATCATCATCTGAAAACGAAGTTGCGTAATGGAGAATGGTAAACCCACGGTCAGGCGAACATTGTCTATACGTCAGATTACATCATGCCAAACCCCTACCCGAAAGGATATTGACCAGAACCGGGATCGTCAGAGGTCTGGCGATCCCCTCCCATCAGGTCACTTCGTTTGTCGTGGAGATTGAACATGGACGGCTATTCTTTATCAGACCTTTTTTCGATACTGGTCATGCAAGGTTTCTCGGGACTGAGTTTGTTCAGTGTCCTGTTGCTCATGGCGCTTGGCCTGGCCATTATTTTCGGTCAGATGGGGGTTATCAACATGGCCCATGGGGAGTTCATGACCATAGGGGCATACACGATTTACATGACGTCGAGATTCACGGAACGGCATTTTCCGTCATTCATGCCGTACTACTTCATTGTGGCCATTCTGGCGTCTTTCTTGATTGCCTTTTTTGTCGGATACCTGCTCGAATTCCTGTTGATACGGCATCTTTATAAACGACCTTTGGACACCCTGTTGGCCACCTGGGGTCTCAGCCTGATATTGCAGCAAGTGTTCCGGTCTTTTTTTGGCGCCAGGGAAGTCAGTGCGACGTTGCCTGACTGGTTGATGGGGGCATGGAAGCCAACGCCGGACATTGACATTCCCCTTAATGGATTGTTCGTCATGGCAATGTCCATGCTGGTGACTGCAATGGTCGGACTGTTCCTGTTCAAATCGAAATGGGGTCTCAAGGTGCGCGCAACGACCCAGAACCGCGTCATGGCGAGCGCTGTTGGCATCAACACGAAAATGGTCGACAGGGTGACGTTTGCCATTGGGTGCGGAATTGCCGGTGTTGCCGGGGCCTGTTTCACCACAATTGCATCCACAGGACCCACCAGTGGTTCGCTTTATATCGTTGATACCTTTCTCGTGGTCGTGTTCGGGGGTACGGCCAGCCTGTTCGGAACGATCGCATCGGCATTCACGATTGCGCAGGCGCAATCCATCCTGACTTTCTTCCTGACCAATGCGATGGGGAAAGTCGTCACCCTGCTGACCATCATTGCCATTCTGATGATGCGCCCTGAAGGGTTGTTGAGAAGCAAGGTTCGGCGATAAGCGAAGGGGATATGGCCATGAAAGGGTTTGGAAAAGCTGTGCTGGGTAAACCAGGGTTCGTGGATTTGCTGGTGATGGCTGTCATCATCCTTGTTGTTTTTCCTCTTGCGCTGGATATTTTTCGACTTAACCTGATGGGGAAATATCTGACATTTGCCTATTGCGCAGTGGGGTTGGTCATGCTGTGGGGGTATGGAGGAATCCTGAGTCTTGGCCAGGGCATTTTTTTCGGGATTGGCGGCTATTGCATGGCCATGTTCCTCAAGCTTGAAGCATCGGATCCCGTCAGCACGGCTCATCAGACCACCCCGGGAATTCCTGATTTCATGGACTGGAATCAGGTGACGCAATTGCCGCTTTTCTGGGAACCTTTCCACAGCTTTATCTTCACGTTATTCGCCATTGTCGTGATTCCCGCCTTGACGGCCTACGTCATCGGGGTATCCATGTTCAAACGTCGGGTCAGTGGCGTCTACTTTTCCATCATCACACAGGCCATAGCCGCCATCGTCACCATTCTGGTGGTCGGGCAACAGGGTTTCACCGGAGGCATCAACGGCATTACGGATTTGAAGACATTACATGGATGGGACATCAACACGGATTCAGCAAAGTACATCCTCTACTTTGTAAATGGGGTGTTGCTGATTCTTTCTGTGATTCTGGGAAAAGTGGTCCTTTCAACAAAGTTGGGGCGGTTGCTGCTGGCCCTGAGAGACAAGGAAGATCGGGTGCGTTTCTCTGGCTACGATGTGTCCAGCTACAAGGTGTTCGTGTTCTGCCTGGCCGCCGTCGTGTCTTCTGTGGGCGGTGCCATGTTCACCCTTCAGGTGGGTTTCATGTCTCCATCGATCATCGGCATCGTTCCTTCCATCGAGATGGTGATTTTTGCGGCCGTCGGAGGGCGGATGTCTCTCGTGGGAGCAGTTTATGGTGCGCTTTTGGTGAATTACGGGAAAACGGCGTTTTCGGAAACGTTTCCCACGTTATGGTTATTTTTCATGGGCTTTCTGTTTGTGGGCGTGGTGATGATGTTCCCTGAAGGCTTGTCAGGTTTGTACAAGACTTATGTTGAGCCACGCCAACGTCGGTGGATGATGAAGGTGAAAGGCGGCAAAGGGATTCCCGAACAACTCAATGAAAATGCGAGGGTGTGAGATGCCAAACAAGATCGCGTTATCCATTGAAGGGCTGACCGTGTCATTTGATGGATTCAAGGCCGTGGATGGTCTCAATTTATACATCGAAGAAAATGAGCTTCGGGTGATCATCGGGCCCAATGGGGCAGGAAAAACCACTGTTCTTGATCTGATTTGCGGGAAAACAAAAGCCACTTCCGGGTCCATTGAGTTCAGGGGGGTTGAACTGACCCGATTGCCGGAATATCGGCTGGTGCAACTGGGTGTCGGGCGAAAATTTCAGACCCCATCCATCTATGAAAACCTGACCGTTCTGGAGAATCTGGAAATTTCTTATCCGAAGGGAAGGAGCGTCCTGGGGTCTTTGTTGTTCAAGCGCACTCCTGAGGTTGAACAGAAAATCATGGACACGGCAAAAATGATTTTCCTTGAAGAACACCTTGACACGATGTCAGGTTTGTTGAGCCACGGAAAGAAGCAATGGCTTGAAATTGGCATGTTGCTCATCCAGGACCCGGCGTTGCTGATGCTCGACGAGCCTGTGGCGGGAATGAGTGTTGTGGAACGTGAAAAAACGGCCAGCCTGCTCAGCATGATCGCGAAAGGAAGGTCACTGATCGTGATTGAACATGACATGGAATTTGTGAAGCGCATTGCACATAAAGTGACTGTCTTGCACCAGGGGAAATTGCTGGCCGAAGGCAGCATGGAGGCTGTGCAGGAAAACCCCAAAGTCATTGAAGTTTATCTGGGCCATTGAGCCAGGGAGAGCGCCATGTCGAACACCATGTTTTCCGTCAGTGGCCTGGAGGCGGGATACGGACAAAGCAAGGTCATCAATGGTATTTCGATGGAGGTGGGAAGGCAGGAAATCGTGGCGGTGATGGGTCGCAACGGAATGGGTAAAACCACCCTTTTCAAAACCCTGATGGGGATCATTCCCGCCATGTCCGGAGAAGTGAAAGTGGATGGGCGATCGCTTGACGGCATGGAGCCTTTCAGTCGGGTGAGAAACGGCATTGCCTATGTGCCACAGGGCAGGATGATTTTTTCGAACATGACGGTATTGGAAAACATCCAGACCGGCCTTCCTTCAGGGTTTCAGGGAAATCAGGTGCCCGATGATATTTATGCCCTGTTTCCTGTGCTTCATGAGATGCGCTCGCGCAAGGGAGGCAATCTTTCCGGGGGGCAGCAACAGCAGTTGGCCATAGCCCGGGCTCTGGTGACGGGACCCAAAGTCCTTTTGCTTGACGAACCGACAGAGGGGATTCAACCGTCAATCATCAAGGACATCGCAAAAACCCTGAAGGAAATAAGACAGTTGAAAGGTCTGACCATCATTGTTTCAGAGCAGGTCCTGAGTTTCACCATGGAGATCGCAGACCGCTTCTTCGTGATCGATAAGGGAAGATTCGTCTACCAGGATGTCAGGGCCAACGTGGATGAAAGCATCATCAGCAAGTATTTGTCCGTTTAATCCAATTCAGGAGTTCATAATGACCGATACCCTCATCAAGGTGAATCTCAACGACTCTCCCTATGTAAACGAGATGATTCACAACCGCTGGCATCCTGACATCCCCATGGCGTGCTGGGTAGGTCCAGGGGATGACTTCATTCTGGAGACTTATGACTGGACGGGCGGATTCATCAAGAATGATGACAGCGCCGAGGATGTGCGCGACATTGATTTGTCCATCGTGCATTTCCTGTCCGGCCCGGTGGGTGTTCGCGGTGCCGAACCGGGTGACTTGCTGGTGGTTGACCTGCTTGATATTGGAGCAAAAAGCGATAGTCTTTGGGGGTTCAACGGGTTTTTTTCAAAGCAGAACGGTGGCGGTTTTTTGACAGAGCACTTTCCCAATGCGCAAAAGTCGATCTGGGACATTCAGGGCATGTTCACCAGGAGTCGCCATGTGCCCGGGGTAAGTTACGCCGGACTGATTCATCCGGGACTGATTGGATGCTTGCCAAGCCATGCCCTTCTGGATCAATGGAATAGCAGAGAACAAGCCTTGATCGACACCAACCCACTGCGTGTTCCCCCATTGGCCAACCCCCCGTTTCCATCCACAGCGCATATGGGAAAGCTGAAAGGAAAGGACAAGGAAAAAGCGGCCATGGCAGGTGCCCGTACCGTCCCCCCACGTGAGCACGGAGGAAACTGCGACATCAAGGATTTGTCGCGAGGATCAAAAATCTACTTTCCCGTGTACGTGAAGGGAGGGGGGCTATCGGTAGGAGATCTGCACTTCAGTCAGGGGGATGGCGAAATCACTTTTTGTGGCGCCATCGAAATGGCCGGGTGGGTGCATATGAAAGTCGGGATCATCAAGGACGGCATGGCGAAATATGGTATCAAGAACCCCATTTTCAGGCCCAGCCCGATCACGCCCCACTATCAGGACTACCTGATCTTTGAGGGTATCTCGGTGGATGATGCGGGAAAACAGCATTACCTGGATGTGAACGTGGCTTACCAGCAGGCTTGCCTCAATGCCATCGAATATCTGACGAAATTCGGGTACTCCCGGTCACAAGCCTACTCCATTTTGGGCACTGCGCCTGTTCAGGGTCATATCAGCGGCGTTGTGGATATTCCCAACTCCTGCGCAACCTTATGGTTGCCGACAGAGATCTTCGAGTTTGATATCCATCCCAATGCTTCAGGCCCCACGGCGTTCATAAAAGGCGGTCCCAGCATGCCCATAGCCTATGACAAGGCTTGAACATGCCCACTTACGATTTTGTGTGTCCGAACTGCGGACCTTTTGACCGTCTGTTGCGTATCAGCGCCCGTGATTCGGAGCAGTGTTGTTCATCTTGCGGATCATTGTCAAGGCGAAGGGTTGTGGCAGCTCCCAATGTTTTTGACGGAGCGGATTACCGCCGGAAAGCCATGGCGGTCAATGAGAAATCCGCACATGAACCCACCCATAAGCACGTACTGCATGGGCGGGGCTGTTCCTGTTGCAGCGGCAGAGAACCTGAACTCAAAACCCCGAAAGGATTTTCCCATAAACGTCCATGGATGATCAGCCATTGAACCGGGAACAAGGACAGGGCCATGATACACGGCGACATTTCAAGCAGTCATGACACGGTGGGTGTGGCGGTAGTGAACTACAGAATGCCAAGGCTTCACACAAAAGCCGAGGTGATCGAGAATGCCCGCGCCATTGGGCGCATGGTGGTGGGCATGAAGACCGGGTTGCCGGGAATGGATCTGGTGATTTTTCCCGAGTACAGCACTCACGGCATCATGTATGACCCTCATGAAATGTATGACACGGCGTCCGTCATTCCAGGTGAAGAAACGGAAGTCTTTGCTGAGGCCTGTCGCAAGGCCAATGTCTGGGGCGTGTTTTCCCTGACCGGAGAACGGCACGAACAGCATCCACGAAAAGCGCCTTACAACACCCTCGTCCTCATGAACAATCGAGGGGACATCGTCCAGAAGTACCGGAAGATCATGCCATGGACGCCCATCGAGGGTTGGTATCCTGGCGACCAGACTTATGTCTCGGAGGGGCCGAAAGGACTGAAAATCAGCCTGATCATATGTGACGATGGGAATTACCCCGAAATATGGCGGGACTGCGCCATGAAAGGGGCTGAACTGATCGTGCGTTGCCAAGGGTACATGTATCCGGCCAAAGAACAGCAGATCATCGTGTCCAAAGCCATGGCGTTTGCCAACAACACTTATGTGGCGGTTGCCAATGCCTCCGGATTTGATGGCGTTTATTCCTACTTTGGTCATTCAGCCATCATCGGTTTTGATGGTCGTACGTTGGGGGAATGCGGCGAAGAAGAAAATGGAGTTCAGTACGCAGCCCTTTCAAAACAACTGATACGGGATTTTCGACGTCATGGGCAATCACAGAACCATTTGTTCAAACTCCTTCATAGAGGTTACACAGGCCTCATCAACTCAGGTCAGGAACAGTCCGGGATCGCCACTTGTCCATACGATTTCTACAAACAGTGGGTCAATGATCCGGAAGAGGCGCGGCGAAAAGTGGAGTCCCTGACTCGTAGCATGGTGGGTACAGAGGAGTGCCCTGTTCCTGGCATCCCTCGTCCTGGTGCTTTTGGGTAATTCATGCATAACGCTACAAACGAGGAGTGGCATGCCAGCCTCTCCTTGAAATACGACAGAACGGATTGGGGTACCGTGCTCCGTCACAAATCACACGAGGGGCCTCTCAGGGTACAGAAAGCCCTGTACCCCGAAGGACGGGAGGTGTGTCACACGTTGCTGCTGCATCCTCCAGGGGGAATCGTGGGAGGTGACAATCTCCGGTTTCGTGTCCGCCTGGAAGAAAAGGCACACGTATTGTTCACCAATCCAGGGGCAAGCAAATGGTATCGCAACGACTGCCGGCCGGCGTACCAGACGGTTCAACTGCACGTCGGCTCTCGGGCGGTGCTCGAATGGTTTCCGCAGGAAACGATTTTTTTTGACCGATGCTGGGCTGATATGACCACGGAAATCGAGCTTGAATCAGGGGCTGCCATGATTGGATGGGATGTATTTTGCTTCGGTCGGCATCATTCCGGGGAGTCTTTTACTCGTGGCCAAGTTCGTTCTTCTCTGAAAATTTCCCGCGATGGGCGTGTGGTGCTTTTGGATCGTGCGCGTTTCGACGCACAGGAGCCCGTCATGAAAAGTTTGACTGGCTTATCGGGACATACGGTGACAGGAACCCTGGTGGCTTGTGCGGAGACATTGAAAAAAAGTGCGGTGGACACCTGCCGAAAGATTCCTGTGGGTGACGCTGCACAGGCAGGGATTACATTGGTGGATGGCATGTTTATTGCTCGTATTCTGGGTGACTCATCAGTCACGGCAAAATCGTGGTTCACCGAGATTTGGCGCGTTTTGAGACCCCAATTGCTGGGTCGTTCAGTGGAAAGGCCGCGTATCTGGAGAACATGAACGGTTATGGATCTGACGCCTCGTGAAAAAGACAAATTGTTGTTATTCACTGCTGCCCTGGTGGCTGAAAGGCGCAGGGCTCGTGGTTTGAAACTGAATTATCCGGAGGCGGTGGCCTATATTACGGCAGCTCTCATGGAAGGGGCGAGAGATGGGAAAACGGTGGCTGAGTTGATGAGTTACGGAGCCCAGTTACTGGGTCGTGAGGATGTCATGGAAGGTGTTCCGGAAATGATTCCGGATGTTCAGATCGAAGCCACGTTCCCGGACGGCACGAAACTGGTGACCGTCCATCAACCTATCGTATAGGGGACAAGATGATACCGGGCGAATGGATGTTGCAGGATGCAGGCATTGTTTTGAATGCCAATCGCGAAACGGTTGTCCTGACAGTGGCCAATCGCGGCGATCGACCCGTACAGGTAGGCTCTCACTACCATTTTCATGAGGTCAATGACGCTTTGTATTTTGATCGTGAAAAAGCCAGAGGCATGCGATTGAACATTGCAGCGGGAACGGCCGTGCGTTTTGAGCCTGGCCAGGAGCGCGTGGTGGAATTAGTGGCCTTTGGCGGCAGCCGGAGGGTATTCGGATTTCAGGGGAAAATTCAGGGGGCATTATGAAACAGGACCATGAACGGAAAATCATGTACGCCACGGTTTGTGCCGTGATTTCGTTGCTTCCGGGTTTTGCTTTTGCTCACCCGGGTCACGGGGGTGGCGGATTTCTGGAAGGGTTGGCGCATCCTTTCACGGGCCTGGACCATGTGGTTGGCATGACTTCCATGGGTATCTGGGCTTCACTGGCCGCTTCCGTTCGTCAGCGTATTGGAGTTCTGATGGCTTTTCTGTCAGGAATGCTGATGGGAGCAAGCATGGGCGTATTGGGGATGGCGCCTGATGGCGTGGAATCCACCTTGATGGCCAGCGTGCTGGCAACGGGTACGCTCCTTTTGTGGGCAAAGCCATTCCCCATGTTAGTGCGTGTCTGTGTGGCAACGAGCTTTGCTTTGTGGCATGGACTGGCCCATGGTCTCGAAATTCCGCTGAGGACAAGCCCGTCGAGCTATTTTTCAGGATTCCTTTTGGCCACAGGGTTTTTGCTATGTTTTGGTGTGTTACTGGGTCAGTGGGTTCGGCGATCTGAAACAAGAACCCGTTGGGTAGGCCTGGGGGTGTTTGCTTTTGCCTGGGTTGGCATGGGGGGGTGAGTCTCATGGCCAATACAATGGACCGTCGTTCCTATGCGGAGATGTTTGGTCCGACGGTGGGTGATCGGCTGCGTCTGGCCGATACCGAACTCTGGATCGAAATAGAAGAGGATCGCACCGTTTACGGTGAGGAGGTCAAATTTGGTGGCGGAAAGGTCATTCGTGACGGCATGGGACAATCGCAACTGAATGCGGCAGAAGTGGCCGATACCGTCATCACCAATGCGGTGATCATGGATCCCAACACCGGGATCATCAAGGCTGATCTGGGCATCAAGGCAGGGAAAATTTGGGGCATAGGCAAAGCGGGAAATCCTGACATACAACCAGGCGTGACGATTCCCATTGGGGCTGCCACGGAAATCATCGCAGGGGAAGGATTGCTGGTGACTGCGGGTGGCATCGACAGCCACATTCATTTCATCTGCCCTCAGCAGATCGAAGAGGCCCTGAGCTCTGGAGTGACGACCTTGCTGGGAGGGGGAACCGGCCCTGCCACAGGGACATTTGCAACCACCTGCACGCCTGGGCCCTGGCATATTCACAGCATGCTCCAGACTGCTGAAGCCTTTCCCATGAATTTCGGGTTCCTGGGAAAAGGCAACGTCTCCGTACCGCAACCGGTCATTGAGCAGATCGAGGCCGGAGTGATCGGGCTCAAACTCCATGAAGACTGGGGAAGTACGCCGGCAGCCATTGATAATTGCCTGTCCGTTGCCGATCGGCATGATGTACAGGTCGCCATTCATACGGACACCCTCAATGAATCCGGTTTTCTGGAATCGACCCTGGCGGCCTTCAAGGGACGGACGATCCATACGTTTCATACCGAGGGGGCCGGGGGGGGGGCATGCGCCTGACATCATCAGGGCGGTGGGTCTGAAGAACGTGCTGCCTTCATCCACAAATCCGACAAGGCCTTATACGGTCAACACGATCGACGAGCATTTGGACATGCTGATGGTT
>JAJZEL010000101.1 GCA_021828575.1 Pseudomonadota bacterium | reverse complement strand
TATCGTGCCTCCGGCATGAACGGGCAATATCCGCAGGGGCATTCCGTAATCCTCAGGACAGGAGAAGTTGAGTCGTCATTCTGAATAATTTTCGCGATCCCTGCACTCTTTGCCCGACCAGAAAGCCCCGGATGCAAGGAGTACCCCAACGTGTTACCATCCCGGCTCGGCGGTTCCGCCAGGCACTATAACGAAAGTCCGGAGAAGCTCATGCAGTTGATGTGGATATCTGGCCCCACAGGGAAAGTGCGAAAAATCTCAATCACGGCCCGCAACGTCATGGTCTGGGGCTCCAGCCTGTCGTTTGCACTGGTGGCCGTGGGTGTTCTGCTCTATCACATCGGCTTCAAGATCGCGATTGAGGTACAGCCGAGTCTGGCCCTCAGCCTGGGTGGCGTGGCCACAAAAGCCGAAGAAGACCGGATGGAGTCCTACTACCGACAAAAACTCCGCGTCGTCCAGACCACTCTCGATACCACGGTTCAGCAAATTCGCCAGTTGCAAACCCTGAAGGATCGCTTCATGGTGCTGGCCACCCCCATCCCCCTGCGCGAGAAACATGATGCCACGGGCGATGGCAGGGGAGGGCCACTGGTTCCCGTTCTGGCCTTTCCCCCCTCACCCGTGGCTTCCCTGCCCGCCTCCATGGATGGCACACTGAAAGAGGCCACCCAGTTCCAGAAATTGCTGGATGATGTGCAGCAACACTGGCGCCAGCAGATCTCCTGGCTGGAGACCCTGCCCACAGGTCTTCCCATCGGCGGAGATTACGGTGTTTCGAGCGGTTATGGTCTGCGGAGCGACCCGTTCACCGGGGCACTGGCCCGTCATGACGGGCTGGATTTTTCCGCCGCCTTCGGCACCCCCATCCTTGCTGCCGCCGATGGCGTGGTGACTCGCGTGGGACACGACGTGAGTTATGGAAATGTGCTGGAGATCACCCATGCTGAAGGATTCGTGACCCGCTACGCCCACCTCAGTCGCACCCTGGTGGTGCCTGGACAAAAAGTCGCCCGTGGTCAGCATGTGGCCGATGTGGGCAGTACCGGGCGGTCCACTGGTCCACATCTGCACTACGAAGTCATTCATAACGGTTATGTCATTAACCCGGCGCAGGTTCTTCTGTTCAACCGCGGTTAACCACTGCGATGAGGAGGGGTCTCATGTTCAGGAAGAAAGAACCCACTTTTGATCTGGCTCCCACTCAGGAAAAGTTTGACACCCTGATCGGGGAAACCACCGCGATTTACGGTCGGCTTGAGCTGTCCGACAGCATCCGCATCGATGGCAAGGTGGTGGGCAACATTGAAACAGCCAAGGGAAAAATGGTGTCTGTGGCCATCGGACGCACGGGAGAAGTGTTCGGGGACATCACGGCCCACCGGGTCATGGTGTCCGGCAAGGTGGAAGGCAACATCAATGCCGCTGAACGTGCCGAATTTCGTCGGGAATCAGAAGTCAGGGGGGATGTCACCTACGGAATCATCGGAGTAGAGCATGGTGCCAAGCTGCTGGGTCTGGTCATCCAGAATCAGACCACCACGGGAACGCCCATCACCAGTGCCCAGGCCGTCATCAAGGTGGCCCAGGAAAAAAAGTGACCCCAGGGCGCGTGCCCTCCTCCTCCGCTAGCCCTTCTTCTTCATTTCACCCTTGACCACCCCGCCCCGCTGGATGGTGATGGTCTGGTAGGACAGTTGCCCATCCAGTACGGCCCGGCTTCCCACCGTCAAATCCGAACAATCCAGACTGCCGGAGAAACTGCCCTTGACATTGACCGTCTCGCAGGTCAGATCCCCATCAAGACTGCCAGTGGACCCGATTTGAACGGAATGCAGCGACAGTTTTCCCTGGACGGTACCATCAATGGTGAGGTGCCCGGTGGAGCGGATTTCACCGATGAACTCGAAGCCCTCGCTAATGACGGAAGGCTTGAGCCCCCCATTGGGCGTGGATTTCACCCCCAGCACACCTGCCGTTGGACCGTTTGCCTTCACTGGAACAGAAGCCGGGGCCTCAGACTCTTCCGACTGGTCGCCCTCTTCCTTGTCACGCCACTTGTTGAACACGCTCAGACCCCGGAATCGTCAGAAGTGTCGGGCTTGTTGGAAACGACATAAGTTGCGGGAGCCGCAGGGGGATCGATTTTCTGCATCGTACCCTGCAATTCCCCCCCTTTTTCAATTTCGATTTCAGCGTACTGCACAGTGCCGACCACCTTGCCGGTGGAACGGATGAACAGGGATTTGCGGGCCACCAGCGTGTCGTAGATTTCGCCACGCAGATCAATGACATCTGCCGTCACCTTGCCGCGAATCACTGCAGTACTGGTGAGAATGAGTTCGCGCGCCGTGATTTCACCTTCGATGTTTCCCGAAATGGACGCACTGTCCGGCACCACGAAGGTGCCCTGAAGAATCACGCCTTCACCAACGGTCAGGCAGCCGGTCTGGTTATTATCACTCAACGTGCGCTCCCCTCGCTTTATGCCAGTCGGTTGACACGCCCTGGCTTGTTTGAAGATTCATGTGGATTTATACATGAAAAATACGTTTCTGTGAAATCCTGAAATACAAAGGGGCGTGGCCTCTTCAAGGCGCCACGCCCCCCAGTTTCAATCAGGGTTTTTCAACGCATGTTCATGCCTTTTCGGGCACCCCGGGTATCCATGATGATCAGGAAGATCGTCAAAGCCACAAAAGCAACGATCGAATAAACGATTCTCGAATCCATATGAGCTCTCTCCACGTTGGTCATTTATGTGTGTGCAGGGGTCATTGCAACACGCCCCCGATCCCAGACTACGTGTTTCGCCCTGACCGGTCAAGTCTTGGTCCAAGTCTTGGGGCTGGACCTGACCATATCCGGAAAAAGCACGTAATATCATGTTACAAAAGAGAAATGGGGTTAGGTACCCGCACCCCAGACAGAGCGGTAGGCCCAGTGGTAACTGCCCTGATCGGCCTGATAATGAGCTCCCCCGCGCGTGGACAACTGCATCAGAACAGCCTTGATTTCGCGTCGACCCAACTGCGGAAAAAAATCGGACAGGCCACGGTTGGAACGCAGTATGTCCACCCTGATGTGCTCTTCGATGTGTTCGATATTGCAGTACTCTTCCGTATTGCACGCCAGCCTGTCCGCCTTGAGCCTTTCAATGGCATCCAGTTGATGTCGGCGTTTTTCCTGCAGGGCAAAACGTGGAGACAGGACGGTAAAAAACTTGCGGTTCAACTGTTCCATGGCCTTGAGTTCCCCCTCGGACAGCGTGACCTGTCCGGCCTGCAAGGCATCACGAAGCTTGATGTATTTTTCCATCACGGGATCGGAATTTGCCTGCAGAAGGTTTTCCAGCTGCTGCTCCAGAAGCGTTTCCGTTTCCTGCAACTGATGTCGTTCCTGGGCGATCTGGCCGTCAATGGCATCCGTGTCAGGCAAGAGGATGAAAACGATGGATTCGTGATACCGGTTGGAACTGAGCACCTGCAGGTCCATCTGATGGCCCACCACCCTGCAGCCTTCCACTCGCTGCGCCTGCAGGCGGTTGCACAGAATGTCGCAGTTGACAGCCCGCTCGATCACCACGTGTTCCGCAATGATGGCGCAATCCTCTGCATAACCCAGGGTCACGGTGCCCGAGCCAGCCTCGATGAGTGAACTGACGGCATTGCCCTTGAGGGTAATGTGACCTTTCAGTGCCTTGGCTTCACCCCCCGACAACCCCTTGGACAAATGCAAATCGCCGTCGCGGGAAATGACGGTACCATAGACCGAGGACTGGAAATGCATGTTCTGGCCCTCGATGACCCGGCCTTCCTGCACTTCACCATGTTCCTTGAAATCCTTGACATGAAGCTGCAAGTCACCCGTATTGCGTATGTTGACGCCCGTCCGGTTTTCCAGCGTAGCCGAGATCTGTATGGCATGCGTGCCGGGCTGGATGGTCACGAAGCCATCCATGATGGCCTGAATAAACGCTCCCTGCTCATTGTCCAGCACGCAGGTGCCAGTACCTGCCAACTGGTGCAGATCCAGATCTTTCGGGGTTTCGGGCGGAACGGGACGACCCGTGACCCGGTAACCATAATCACCCACCTGCAGGGGAATTTTGCGCAGCAGGATTTCTTTGCTGGACACGTGAGGAAAATGGTTTTTGGCCCGACGCATGTCCGTGCGTCCATCGGCAAGAATCAGAGGCGAGCGGTCCTGGTGCATTTTTTCAGACACCTCGACCACCTGGGCATCCCGGCTTTCCGTAGGCAACAGCATTTTTGCCACCACAGCCCGCTGAACAAGCCCACGCTGGATGATCTCGCGAATTTCCGTTTCCTGAAGCCCAAAACGCACCCCCCTGCGCCACATCATGGCCACAAACTCGTCAAAATCGAGTTGCGCGGGAACAGGAGCAGAGCCGGCCCCTTCCGGAGATTCCAAGTAAACCGGCTCAAAAAAATACTCGGCTTCCTCCCCTTCTCCGGAAATCTTCACGTCCCGGTACAAGGCCATGCGCTCGGGAGACAGATTGACAAGTTCGTCGGCCAGCCGAACCGGTGTGTTTTGTCTGGCCTCCAGCTTTTCCGGGCGATACAGGACATCCAGAAACAGGGGGTAATCAAGCCCCTTGAGACAATAGCCGCCGGAAAACAGGACATTCATGTCTTCAAATAATCGGCTTCGATCGATACCCGATGTCACCACGGGGACATATACACCTTCAGGACGAACCAAAATCAGGCTATTGACCAGTTCCACTCAACCCCATCCCTCTTTGTTCATGGGGCGAGTCTATCGCATTTTTTCGTTTTCCACCCCAATCTTCCCCTGTGCTAATTTCGATGTGTTTCGTAGAATCACGAGCTGGGTAACGTCATCGATCTGTGAAGCTGGAGTGCCATGTATATCCCGCCCCTTTTTGAAGAACATCGCCTGCCCGTTCTGCACGAACTGATCCGGTCCCATCCCCTTGGCCTGCTGGTCGTGGCGTCACCGGAAGGGCTTGAAGGTCACCATGTCCCCTTTTTCCTTTCACCTCATCCCGCACCCCATGGCACCCTGCAAGGGCATGTGGCCCGCACCAATCCGGTGTGGCAAAAGGTGTCGGAACAGCAATCGGTGATGGTGGTGTTCAGCGGACCGGAGGCTTATGTATCCCCTTCGTGGTACCCCACAAAACAGGAACACGGCCGGGTCGTTCCCACCTGGAATTATGCTGCCGTGCATGCCCATGGCACCTTGCGCGTCAGGGACGATCCTGCGTGGTTGCGCAGCCAGATGCATGCCCTGACCGCACAGCAGGAAATGGTTTTTGAATCCCCCTGGACTATGGACGACGCTCCCGACGATTTCATCGAGAGATTGGTCCAGGCCGTCGTCGGCCTCGAACTGATCATCACTCGCCTCGAAGGCAAATGGAAAATCAGTCAGAACCAGCCCCCGCAAAACCAGGAAGGGGTCATTCAGGGCCTGGAAGCCAGTGACCAGCCCGGATCCATGGAAATGGCCGCGTTGATGCGACGGCGAGGCGGAGCAGACACCACCCGCTGAGGCCCGTCATTTTTTGGCGCTTACCGACAGCACGCCTGCCAGCACCAGAAATGATCCCGCCAACTGGATGAAAGTAACGGCTTCACCCAGAAACATCTGGGCCATGAACAAGGTGGACACGGGGCCGATGGATCCCACCAGGGAAACACGTCCGGCTCCGATCTTCTGAATGGCCGCCGAGAGCATGAATGTTGGCAGAACAGTGGAAAAAATGGCCATGGCCACACTGAGCTCATACACCCTGCGGGTTTGCTGGAAGATCAGGTCTACAGGATGGGTCAGGCTGTATTGGGTCAACGTGGCGACGCTGGCAACCAGCATGGCATACGCCGTGAAACGAATCGGCCCGATGCGCCTCACCGCATGTCCGGTCCCGATCAAATAGAAAGAGTAGGTCAGCGTGCTGACAAATACCAGCACCGTTCCCATCACGACGCCATTCTGGTGTTGACCCATGTCATGCAGGAACACCAGGAAGATGCCGGCATAACTCAGTACCAGGGCCACTCGCTCATGCCAGCCCACCGGGCGGCGAAACAGGATTGCCGAGATCAACACCACCATGGTCGGGTAAAGAAAAAGGACGAGCCGTTCCAGCCCGGCCGTAATGTAGGCCAACCCCATGAAATCGAACAGGCTGGACAGATAGTATCCTGCCAGACCCAGCCCGACGACCATCATCCAGTCGGTTTTGGCAAACGGCTTGGCATTGTTTCGCACACGACTCCACAGTGCCACGGCCATAAACATGGGTACAGAGAACACCATGCGCAACGCCAGCAAGGTGACCGCATCCACCCCATCCCGATAGGCCAGCTTGACCAGAATGGCCTTGCCGGAAAAACCCACTGCCGCAAAGAGAGCGAGCCCCACGCCCACCCAGGCAGAGGAATGTCGTCGTGAAGAGTGAGTTGCTTCTGTTGCCATGGATGCCCCCGTCAAAGTTGGCGGGTCATCGGGCAGGTGGAAAGCATCGCGGGAGACCCGCGGCGCTTCAGTTCAAATCAACAGAAAACCGCGGCAAATAAAATGGCCTGAAGCCATTTCAGTCGCATGAGTAGAGCGTTCTTCCTGATGACCATGTGTCCCATGGAAGCACTGTAAATGAACCCCATCAAATTCGTCAATCACAGTTGATGCGATCGCGGTCCGGGCAAAATACCCAAGCCCATTTATTCAATAATGGAATATAGAAACAATATATTATATTTATGTGAGCTATCGATATGTGGGTACACTGGTCTCATGACCTTCTCATTCTCATCAAAATCCGCCAGCGCCATTTCCCCACAGGGTCACCGAACCTTTGCCTTCATTCTCTTTCAGGCACTTGCCTGCCCCTGTCGCGGAGAAATCAGCCCGGAGACCGCGAATCTGGCGCAGGATACCCAACCCCAGTGGGAAGCTCTGCTGGGTATGGGATCCCCTCGCCTCACCCAGGGTTTTCGTTACGACACCCTGCGCCAGTATCGCGCACAGGGCGGTACGCTGGAAGGGCTGGGTATGGGAAAGGGACTGGAACTGATTACAGGGGAAAACACCGAAATACAGGTGGGCCTCCCCAGTTACGAATGGCAGGGCCAGAGGGCTATTTCAGGGGGGTGGGGCAATGACACGCTGCTGGGGCGTTATCGGTTCGTGTCTGCCAATGAAGAGGCAGGCAATGGCATCGCCAGCGGATCGCTGGGCATCGACATGCCAATGGGTGGCCGATTCTCGACCAACAGCCATTTGTTCACCCCCACCCTGTCCGGGGGGAAGGGCTGGGGCACCCAATTCGAAGGCTTCAGCATTCAGGGCGCACTGTCCGCCACCATTCCGGACGGCCATTCCGCAGCCATTGGCATTCCAGTCACCTGGATCATGGCATTGCAGGGGCACGTGTATTCGTATCTCTGGCCAGAAATCGAAGCCGCATATACTCACTGGAACAAGGGGCCGTATGATGGCAACAATCAGTTATTGCTGACCTGCGGACTGTTGT
>JAJZEL010000067.1 GCA_021828575.1 Pseudomonadota bacterium | reverse complement strand
GTGGAGCGTTGTCAGAGGAGATTTTGCATGGAACACAATGTACATGGCACTGAAACCCCCACGCCCGACGCTGGAACCGCCGCTGCTGAGGTGGCCTCTTCGTTGCCTGCCTTGAACCTTGACGAGGCCGTGGCAGCACTCAGCGCCGCTGAATCCCAGTTGCGCGAAAAAGAGGAAGCCTGGTTGCGTGCCAAGGCAGAAACGGAAAATGTCCGCAAGCGAGCATCTCTGGACCTGTCCCAGGCCCGAAAGTTTGCCCTCGAGTCCTTTGCTTCCGAACTTCTGGCTGTGATGGACAGCCTGGAAGCTGCGCTGCAGGTCAAGGAAGCCACAGTGGAAAACTACAGGGATGGGGTCTCCCTCACTGCAAGGCAACTGGCCAGCGTATTTGAAAAATTCAATATCAATACCATCCATCCTGAAAAAGAAAAATTTGATCCCAACAAGCATCAGGCCATTGCTTCAGTAGAAGACCCCAACGTGCCCCACAACTCGGTGGTGGCTGTCATGCAAAAGGGGTACGCCTTGCATGAACGGGTACTGCGTCCGGCTCTGGTCACCGTATCGAAGGGTAAAGACGCCTGATCGCGCCCCTTGAATCTTCGCGACACGCCCCGATTATCAGATTCATCTCGACAATTTATTTTTAGAGGCACACAAAATGGGAAAGATCATTGGAATCGACTTGGGGACCACCAATTCCTGCGTAGCCGTCATGGAGAATGGCAAACCCAAGGTCATTGAGAACGCAGAAGGCACCCGTACCACACCCTCCATCGTGGCTTATCAGGACGACGGTGAAATTTTGGTGGGTGCGCCTGCCAAACGGCAGGCCATCACCAACCCGAAAAACACCCTGTTCGCCGTCAAGCGGCTTATCGGGCGCAAGTTTGAAGAAGACATGGTGCAAAAAGACATCAATATGGTGCCCTACAGCATTGTGAAAGCCAATAATGGGGATGCCTGGGTAGAAGCCCGTGGCAAGAAAATGGCCCCTCCGGAAGTGTCTGCCTCAGTCCTTCAGAAAATGAAGAAGACCGCCGAGGACTACCTGGGCGAAGAAGTGACAGAGGCTGTGATCACGGTTCCTGCCTACTTCAACGACAGTCAGCGGCAAGCCACCAAGGATGCCGGAAGGATTGCCGGGCTTGAGGTAAAGCGAATCATCAACGAACCCACTGCCGCGGCCCTGGCTTTTGGTCTGGACAAGAAGGAAGGTGACCGGAAAATCGCCGTGTATGATCTGGGAGGGGGTACCTTTGACATTTCCATCATCGAAATTGCAGAAGTAGACGGAGAGCATCAGTTTGAAGTCCTGTCCACCAATGGAGACACCTTCCTGGGCGGTGAAGACTTCGATTTGCGCATCATCGATTTCCTGGCGGAGGAGTTCCAGCGCGAGAACGGTCTGGATCTGAGAAAGGACGTCATGGCCCTGCAACGACTGAAGGATGCCGCCGAAAAGGCCAAAATAGAACTGTCTTCCTCACAGCAAACTGAAGTCAACCTGCCCTATATCACGGCCGATGCATCGGGCCCCAAGCACTTGATGGTAAAAATCACACGCGCCAAACTGGAAAGTTTGGTGGGCGAACTCATCGAACGCACCATCAAGCCCTGCGAAACCGCCATCAAGGATGCAGGTGTCAAGATCGGCGATATTTCCGACGTGATTCTGGTGGGTGGCCAAACCCGGATGCCCAAGGTTCAGGAACGGGTGCGTGACCTTTTCGGGCGCGAACCCCGTAAAGACGTGAATCCCGACGAGGCAGTCGCCATCGGGGCTGCCATCCAGGGTGGGGTACTGCGCGGTGACGTGAAGGACGTACTGCTGCTGGATGTCACGCCACTGTCACTGGGCATCGAAACACTGGGCGGTGTCATGACCCGGCTGATCCAGAAAAACACCACGATTCCTACCAAGGCCAACCAGGTGTTTTCCACGGCGGACGATAACCAGTCTGCAGTCACCATTCATGTGCTGCAAGGGGAACGGGAAATGGCCTCGGGCAACAAGAGTCTGGGACAATTCAATCTGTCTGACATTCCCCCGGCTCCAAGGGGAATGCCCCAGATCGAGGTAACTTTCGACATCGATGCCAACGGCATTCTGCATGTCAGTGCCCGTGACAAGGCCACAGGAAAGGAAAACCGCATTACCATCAAGGCCAATTCCGGCCTGTCCGAGGAAGAAATCCAGCGCATGGTCAAGGATGCCGAGGAACATGCCGAAGAAGACCGCAAGAACCTTGACGCAGTCAATGCACGGAACACTCTGGAGGCCCTGGTACATAACGTCCAGAAGTCTCTCAAGGAACATGGAGAACAATTGCCTGAAGATGAAAAGACTCGCATCGAAGAGGCTCTCAAGCAAGCTGAGGAAGCCCTGAAATCGCAGGATGCAGATGTCCTGAAGCAAAAAACCGAAGCACTCTCCGAAGCCAGTCACAAGCTGGCCGAAAAAATGTATGCGGCACAAGGCAGCGGTGATAGCGCACAGGCAGACGGGCAAGCACATGCCGGTACCACCAAAAACGACACCACGGAAAAAGACGATAACGTGGTGGATGCCGAGTTCGAGGAAGTGCGTGACAAAAAATAAGCCATCACGATGAGCAAACGCGACTACTACGAAATTCTGGGGGTCAATCGGGACGCTTCCGAAGACGACATCAAAAAGTCTTACCGGAAGCTGGCCATGAAGTACCACCCGGACAGGAACCCGGACAATCCGAAGGCTGAAGCCCAGTTCAAGGAAGCCAAGGAAGCCTATGAAGTGTTGTCCGATCCTGAAAAGCGGACCGCTTATGATCGCTTTGGCCATGCCGGGGTTGACCCCTCGGCGGCTGGTGGGGGACCTGGTGGCTTTGGTGGCATGGGAGGGGGATTTGCCGATGCCTTCGGGGATATTTTTGGTGACCTGTTCGGCAATGCCGGTGCAGGAGGTCGGCGTCAGGGTGGCGTCTACCGTGGCGCGGACCTGCGTTACAATCTGGAAATCGATCTGAAGGAGGCGGCAAGGGGAACGGAAACACGAATTCGCGTGCCCACCCTGGAAACCTGTGAAACCTGCAAGGGTTCAGGAGCACGTCCTGGCACTTCTCCCACCACTTGTGGCACATGTGGTGGGCAGGGTCAGGTACGCATGCAACAGGGGTTTTTCTCCATACAGCAAACCTGTCCCACTTGCCATGGAGCAGGAAAAGTCATTGCCACACCTTGCTCAGACTGCGGTGGTGCAGGGCGGGTCCGTAAGCACAAGACATTGGCAGTCAAAATCCCTGCCGGGATCGATCATGGAGATCGCGTGCGGCTTGCTGGAGAAGGGGAAGCCGGGGCAGGCGGAGGCCCGTCGGGTGATCTTTACGTGGTCGTCCAGATCCGCTCGCATCCGGTCTTCACTCGGGATGGTCCGGACCTGCATTGCGAAATGCCCATCAGTTTCGGTGTGGCTGCTCTGGGTGGGGAAATCGAAATTCCTACCCTGGATGGACATGCCCGACTAAAAATTCCAGCCGAGACTCAATCAGGACAGGTATTCCGCTTACGGGGAAAAGGCATCAAGACGCTCCGTGGAAATGGTTATGGTGATCTGCTGTGTCACGTGACCGCTGAAACCCCTGTGCGCCTCACCGAACACCAGAAGGAATTGCTCAAGCAACTCGAAGCCAGCATCCGTGAGAATGCCACTCACAGTCCGCGTGCAAAATCCTTCATGGACAAGGTCAAGGAATTCTTTAATCCTGGTTGATCAAACCATCACTGCCGGCGCCACAGGGTGCCTTGTGGTCCATCCTCCAGCACAACGCCTTCCTCTAGCAACAAGGCACGGATGCGATCAGATTCGGCAAAATTCTTTTGCTTGCGCGCCTGATTGCGGGCTTCCACCCACTGGCGAATGCGTTCATCCCCCTCCTCCGTCGTTGTCTCACTGCGCACACGCCCAGCACCTTCCTGAGCCCATTGGTCGGGATCCTGTTCCAGCAAACCCAACAACTGTCCTAATCGCAGTAGCAACGAGACACTCTGGTCACTCCCTGTTTTATTCACTTCACGCGCAAGTCCAAACAGTACAGCCACTGCCTCCGACGTGTTGAAATCATCGTCCATGGCTTCGCGAAAAAGCAGGGCAGGCGTCAGAGACCAGTCCACTTCTCCTGCAATGGCCTTGTGAGCCCTCAGAGTGGTATACAGAGTGTTCAGGGCCTGTCGAGCATCTTCCAGATGGGCATCGGTGTAATTGAGCGGGCTTCTGTAGTGGCCCCTCATGAGGAAAAACCGGATGACTTCCGGATGAAATTGCTTGAGTACGTCTTCGATGGTAAAAAAATTGCCCAGGGACTTGGACATTTTTTCGTCGTTTACCCTAAGAAACCCATTATGCATCCAGTAATTGACGAACGCGTGTCCGTGAGCCCCCTCACTTTGGGCGATCTCGTTTTCATGGTGAGGAAATTGCAGATCATGGCCACCGCCATGAATATCGAAATGCTCCCCTAGAAAACATTCGCTCATAACCGAGCATTCGATGTGCCAGCCAGGGCGTCCGGCACCCCAGGGAGACGGCCATGAAGGTTCACCCGGCTTGGCAGCCTTCCAAAGAACGAAATCCAGCGGATCGTGTTTGTGGTGATCCACAGCCACTCGTTCGCCAGCTTTCAGGTCCTCCAGAGACTTGCCCGACAATTTTCCATAACCTGGAAAATCCCGCACCGAATAGTACACATCACCATTATCCCCGGCATAAGCCAGTCCTTTGTCCATCAGGGTGGTGATCATGCGAATCATTCCAGGCACATGTTCAGTGGCGCGAGGCTCATGGGTGGGCGGCAATACCGCCAGACGTTCCAGATCTTCGTGCATGGCCCGAGTCATCCGTCCGGTCAAAGCCTGGATGGTTTCTCCGTTTTTTGCGGCACGTTCAATGATTTTATCGTCAATATCTGTGATATTTCGCACATATGTCACGTCATAACCAGAGACTTTCAACCACCGGAAAACCACATCAAAATTCACCAGCATCCTGGCATGCCCAAGATGACAGCGGTCGTAGACGGTCATGCCACACACGTACATCCTGACCTGACCAGAGGCCAGGGGAACAAATGGGGAAATGGATCTCGTCAAAGAATTGAAAAGTTTCAGCATGAAAACGGCACCCCTCCGGCGCTGGCAGCACGGACTGGATAAAGCTCTTGTTTATTGATATAATTAAAGGTTATTCCATATGGTCTTTGAGTATAACACAGTCATGGCGATCGCCCGTGCGTTGAACAACCTTGTCAGGTGGAGCATCATTCCGCTCTTCCTGTGGGTTTCGCTCGCTATCGCCGCTGACCCGAATCCGCTTCCCGGAGTGCCTGCAAACCCGCTGACGGGGCTCTCGGCCGAGACGGACGCCAACCCCCCGGCGTCCCAACCCAATCTCAGTCCTGCACGCACGCTGATGAAGGCAGGAAAACTGGACGAAGCCCTCAAGCAGGTCACGAGTGACTTGGCGACTCATCCGAAAAATGTAGACGCCTTGTTCCTTGAAAGTGAAATTCTGACACGTTTGAAAAAAATGGACGATGCGATTCTTGTGCTACGCACGATGACTGAACAGTTTCCGGAGTTGGTGGTGCCCTACAACAACCTGGCGGTGCTCTATGCAGGTCAGGGGCGACTCGAAGAAGCACGAAAAACCCTCGAAATGGCGGTTTCAGTCCAACCTGACTACGCCACGGCTTATGAGAACCTTGGGGATGTCTATCGTGCCCTTGCCCTGTCTTCTTACGACAAAGCACTGAGACTACAACCTTCAAACCTGACACTGAAGGCCAAGGCTGAGAAATTCAAATAAAAGGAGTTTTAAATGGTACGCTTCAAGACCAATTTCGGCGACATTCTTCTGGAACTTGACGAAGGCAAGGCCCCCAGAACCGTGGCCAATTTTCTGGAATACGTCCGTAACGGTTTTTACGACAACACCATTTTTCATCGGGTCATTGATGGTTTCATGATCCAGGGAGGTGGGTTTGAACCCGGCATGCGTCAAAAAGAGACGCTAACCCCCATCGAAAACGAGGCAGCCAACGGCTTACGCAACGACTGCTACACCATTGCCATGGCACGCACTTCCGACCCGCATTCCGCCACGGCTCAGTTCTTCATCAATGTGCAGAACAATGATTTTCTGAACCATCGCAATGCCTCAAGGGACGGCTATGGGTACTGCGTATTTGGCAAGGTGGTGGAAGGCCTGGATGTGGTAGACCGAATCAAGGGAGTATCCACAGGCAACAAGGCAGGCCACGGGGATGTTCCCCATGAAGACGTGATCATCGTGGGTGCCGAGATTGTCTGATATCAAACCTCACAGCCTGTTCATTTCCGACCTGCACCTGTCGGAAAAGACCATGGCCATCCGCAAGCGCTTCCTGAATTTTCTGGAAGGTGTCTGTCGACAGGCCGAGGCGCTCTACATCCTCGGGGATCTCTTTGAAACCTGGGTGGGTGACGATGACATGGGCAGTACGTCCAATCGTAAAATCGTGGACGCCCTGTCCAACCTCACCCAGTCAGGCGTGAAGCTTTTCATCATGCACGGCAACCGGGATTTCCTGATTGGCCCGGACTTCACGCGCGCCTGTGGCGCCACGCTGCTCACGGACCCGATCGAGGTCGACCTGTATGGTGTTCGCACGGTCCTGACCCACGGCGATCTTCTTTGTACCGGCGATACGGAATACCAGACCTATCGGAAACAGGTGCGAAGCCCAGCCTGGCAGAAAAAGATCCTGGCCCTTCCCCTGGAAGCCAGACAGAAAATGGCCCGCGAAGCCACGGCCATGAGCGCCCGTTCAAAACAGTCAAAAACCATGGAAATCATGGATGTGGCACTGCAAGCCGTGACCGACCTGTTCCGGAAAATGGAATACCCTCGATTGATCCATGGCCATACCCACAGACCCGCACGCCACATCTACAGGCTGGACGACCACACCTGCGAGCGCTGGGTGTTGCAGGACTGGACCTCACGTCGCGGAGGTTACCTGCACTGTGACGACGAGGGCTGCCGGGCCATGCCGATTTAGAGTCAATCCCCCAGACCTCTGGACAGATCATTCTGCAGATCTTTCAATGATTCCAGGCCAACGGAAAGCCGGATCATTGCCGGAGTGATGCCCGCAGCCTGTCGTGCTTCTTCAGACAACCGGCCATGCGTGGTGGTGGCAGGATGCGTGACGGTGCTTTTGGTATCCCCCAAATTGCCCGTAATGGAAATGATCCGGGTAGCATCAATCACTTGCCAGGCCTTTTCCTTCCCTCCGCTCACCTCGAAGGTCACGATGGCCCCGCCCAGCGTTTGCTGACGATTAGCCAAGTCATGCTGGGGGTGCGATGGCAGACCAGGGTAGCAAACCCGACTCACCGCAGGATGAAGCTCAAGCCAGCGAGCGAGTTCCAGTGCCGTTCCAGACTGTGCTTCCATTCTGATTTTCAGGGTTTCCATGCCTTTGAGCAGTATCCAGGCATTGAACGCACTCATGGATGGGCCTGCCGTACGCAAAAATCGCGTCGGTTCATTTGGGTGTCTCTCCTCCGTGGAAGGGGTGCGGGCGCGCGGCC
>JAJZEL010000113.1 GCA_021828575.1 Pseudomonadota bacterium | reverse complement strand
TGCTGGAAGCCGCCAGAGAGCTGGATCGGCGGATGAGGGAAGTCCGCGGTCAGGGTGAAGGGGTCGGGCCCGAAAAGGCGGCAGTGATGGTGGGTTTGAATGCGGTGTTTGAAATGCTGGAACAAAAGGCCGCAAGTGGCTGGGATGTGACAGATGTCAAACGCAGGATCAAGGGGGTGGAAGATCGCCTTGATCGGTGTTTTTTTGAACAGGAATCCCTTTTTTAGGTGTTAAGCGTTTCCCCTGGAGTGTGCGTGACGGACTGAATTCCTTGAACCGATAATCATCTGACCCGGTGACCCGCTTTCAGGGTCCTGTTGTGCGTGTTTCGCGGAATGCGCCTGATGGACTCAGCCGGTTACCACCTTTCTTGAGGCTTGGGTTCAGGATGACAGCCGCACGGCATTTCCGGGGGACCTCCACAGGTTTTCTTTCATGTACTGGTTGATGAAATCCGAGCCCGACGAAGTCAGCATTGATGACGTGCTGACCATGCCGGACAGGTCGGTGGAATGGTTTGGTGTGCGCAACTACCAGGCTCGCAATTTCATGCGGGACCAGATGCAGGTGGGGGATGGCGTGCTTTTTTACCATTCGGGTTGTGCGGAACCCGGAGTGGCCGGCTTGGCGGAAGTGTCCAGAACAGCGCTCCCGGATGAAACCCAGTTTGATGCTGCTTCACCTTATCACGATCCCAAGGCCACCCGGGACAATCCCCGCTGGTTTTGCGTTCGTGTGCGGGCGTTGCAAAAAACACCCCTCCTGCCCCTGTCCATCATGAGGAAGGTTCCCCTGCTTCAGGAAATGCGTCTGCTGGCCCGGGGCAACCGGTTATCCATCACACCGGTCACGGTGGATGAATGGTCCTGCATTAAAACGTTGTTGCAGGCCTCGTGAGACGGTCAAAAGCTTCCAGATAGCGGGCAGCAGTGCCCAGTGCGATTTCGTCGGGAAGCACCGGGGCAGGTGGGCATTTGTCCCATCCCGTGGATTCGAGCCAGTTACGAACAAACTGCTTGTCAAAGCTGTCCGGCGAAATGCCCGGTTTCCAGGAATTTGCAGACCAGAAGCGGGAAGAGTCTGGAGTGAGCACCTCATCCATGAGCGTGACCTGTCCCTCGTCGTCCAGACCAAATTCAAATTTGGTGTCTGCGATGATGATGCCGCGGGACAGGGCATATTCCGCTGCTGCCTTGTACAGTGTCAGGGAAAGCGATCTGACCTCGCGCGCCATTCCGCCTCCCAGAGCCTCTTCCATGGCCTCAAAAGTGATATTTTCATCATGGGCCCCCAATTCCGCCTTGGTGGCCGGAGTGAAAATGGCGTCTGGCAGTCGATCTGCACGTTTCAGACCGGGCGGCAGGGAAATTCCGCACACGTGTCCCCCAGTCTGGTACTCCTTCCAGCCAGAACCTTCGAGATATCCCCTGACCACAGCCTCCACAGGCAACGGATAAAGCTTTTTTGCCACGACAGAACGCCCCCTGACCTGATCACGTTCTTCTGGAAGGACCACATCCTCAGGGTCAATGTCGCTCAGGTGGTTGGGTACCACGGCTGACAGATGGTTGAACCAGAACAGGCTCATGGCATTGAGAATGCGTCCCTTGTCGGGAATGGGGGTGGGAAACACTACGTCAAAGGCTGACAGGCGATCTGTGGTCACCAGAAGCAGATGAGTGTCCCCCACGGCGTAAATGTCACGAACCTTGCCCCGTGCAACCAGAGGCAATGAAGCGATGGAAGTGGTCTGGAGCGGGGGTGAACTCAATTGCTGTGTTCCCCGATGCGGATGATCTTCATGGTGTTGGTTCCTCCTGGCTTGCCAATGGGTTCGCCGATGGTGAGCAGAACCACGTCCCCCTTGCTGACAGCTTTGAGGCGCAAAAGAAGCGTTTCTGCCTGGGCTATCACCTCGGCAGGGCTTTCATTGGTGTGGTGAAAATCGATGGGATACACCCCGCGAAACAGGGTCACGCGCCGTTGTGTGGTTTCCACTGGAGTCATGGCGTAAATGGGCACGTTCACATCCGAGCGGGACATGAGCAGGGCCGTTGACCCACTTTGAGTCAGGGCCGCAATGGCCTTGACTTCAAGATTCCGGGTAGTGTTGATGACGGCCTGGGCCACGGCCTTTTCGATGCGTTCCACCCTGTTCGGGGACTGCCGTTCGGTAAAGGGCGTCATGGCTTGCTTTTCCGCTTCCATGCAGACGCGGGCCATGGCTGCAATGGCTTCCACAGGGTATTTCCCTGCGGCTGATTCTGCAGACAGCATGACGGCATCCGTCCCATCCAGAACGGCATTGGCCACGTCAGACACTTCGGCACGTGTTGGCACCGGGCTTGAGATCATGGACTCCATCATCTGCGTGGCTGTAATGACGGTGCGGTTCATTTGACGTGCCAAACGGATCATCCGCTTTTGCATGGCGGGCACGGCGGCATCACCCACTTCCACGGCGAGGTCGCCTCGGGCCACCATGATGGAGTCACTGGCCTCAATGATGTCTTCCAGGGCCTCAATGGCTTCGGCACGCTCGATCTTGGCCTGAATGTGAGCCTGGCCACCGGCTTGCCTGAGCAGGTCTCGTGCCAGTTGTACGTCTTCACCGGAGCGGGGAAAGGAAATGGCCAGGTAATCCACTTCAAGCCGTGCAGCCAGCTTGATGTCTTCCCTGTCCTTGGCGGTCAGGGCTGGAGCCGTTAGCCCTCCCCCTTTGCGGTTGATACCCTTGTTGTTGGACAGGGGGCCGCCCTGGATGACTGTGGTGTGGACCAGGTTATCCACCACTTTTTCAACACGCAGTTCGATTTTTCCATCATCCAGCAGGAGGGCATCTCCGGGTGATACGTCCCGGGGGAGTTCCTTATAGTCGAGCCCTACGCGGGTGTCGTCACCCATAGCACAATCTGCGTCCAGAATGAATGCGGTGCCTGGTACCAGATGGATGGGAGATTCCCGGAATTTGCCCACCCGGATTTTCGGTCCCTGCAGGTCGCCGAGAATGCCAACGGTACGTCCCAGCTTTTTGGCCAAGGCTCGAATGGTTTCCACCCGCTGCCGATGATCCTCTTCGGTGCCATGGGAAAAGTTGAGGCGGGCCACATCCATCCCTGCCTGAATCATGCGTTCCAGAACTTCCGGGCTGCTGGAGGCTGGGCCTATGGTGGCCACGATCTTGGTACGGCGAGGCATTGCAAAAACTCCTGTGTGCAGACGTTGTGCTGCAATAAATTGCCTCAGTGCGTGCGGGATTTGAGGACCCGGACAGCGGGCAGTTCACGACCTTCAAGAAATTCGAGGAAAGCGCCTCCACCTGTGGAGATGTAAGAGACCTTATCCGCGATGTTGTATTTGGCTACAGCTGCCAGGGTATCCCCGCCGCCGGCAATGGAAAAGGCCTGGGAGTTGGCAATGGCCATGGCCAGGGTCTTCGTGCCTTCACCGAACTGGTCGAACTCGAAAACACCCACCGGGCCGTTCCACACAATGGTGCCAGCGTTCTTCAGGATTTCGGCAAGTCGTGCTGCTGTCTTGGGCCCGATGTCGAAAATCATGTCGTCGGTGGCCACGCCATCCACGGATTTGAGGGTGGCTGCAGCCCCTTCGGAAAACTCCTTGCCCACCACCACATCTTCGGGAATGGGCACATCACCGCCCCGACTGCGGGCTGCATCGATGATCTTCTTGGCCTCGGACACCAGATCGGGTTCTGCCAGGGATTTGCCAATGGGTTTTCCTTCGGCCAGCAGGAAAGTGTTGGCAATACCACCACCCACGATCAATTGGTCTACCTTGTGGGACAGGGTCGACAGCACGGTGAGTTTTGTGGACACCTTGGAGCCTGCAACGATGGCCACCAGGGGACGGGCAGGTTTTTCCAGAGCGCGTCCCAGCGCATCCAGTTCGGCAGCCAACAGGGGGCCGGCACAGGCTACGGGAGCGTACTTGGCAACGCCGTGAGTGGACGCTTCGGCTCGATGAGCCGTGCCGAAAGCATCCATCACGAATACGTCACACAAGTTGGCCATGCGCTGTGACAGGCCATCGTCGTCCTTTTTTTCTCCCACGTTGAACCGGACGTTCTCGAACATCACTACCATGCCTGGGGCCACATCCAGATCCTGGTCCAGCCAGTGCCTGACCAGAGGGACCGACATTCCGAGAAGTTCGGACAGGCGTCTTGCCACTGGAGCCAGAGAGTTGGCCTCGTCGACGATCCCTTCCGTAGGCCTGCCCAGGTGCGACATCAGCATGAGGGCTGCACCTGCTGCCAACGCATGCCGGATGCCCGGCAAGCTGGCCCGAATGCGGGTGTCGTCAGTGATGGCCCCATCCTTGAGGGGCACGTTGAAATCCACGCGCATGAGAACGCGTTTGTTGGCCAGATCCAGATCCTGCATGCGAATGATGCTCATGACTCGTCTCTTAACTCAATGTAATGTGAAAGGCGGAAGGGTTTGGTTTCAGGAAGCAGCCATCCAGGCAGCAGCCACGTCCAGCATGCGATTGCTGAATCCCCACTCGTTGTCGTACCAGGACAGCACCTTGACCAGCGTGCCACCGGAAACTTTGGTCAAAGTGGCGTCAAAGGTGCTGGAAGCCGGGTCGTGATTGAAGTCCACGGAAACCAGGGGCCCTTCGTTGTAGTTCAGGATACCTTTCAGCGATCCTTGGGCCGCTTTCTTCATGATGGCGTTCACTTCATCGGTGGTGGTTGGACGGGCCGCTTCGAAAGTCAGATCCACCAGGGAGACGTTGATGGTGGGAACCCGTACGGCAAAACCATCCAGGCGACCGTTCAATTCCGGAAGCACGAGTCCGACAGCTGCTGCAGCCCCTGTTTTGGTGGGGATCATGGACATGGTGGCCGAACGGGCGCGACGCAGGTCGGAGTGGTACACATCCGTCAGGACCTGATCGTTCGTATAGGAGTGAACCGTGGTCATCAGGCCCTTGACGACGCCGATTTCGGTATGCAAAGGCTTGACCAGCGGGGCCAGGCAATTGGTGGTGCAGGAGGCGTTGGAGATGACGGTCATGCCGGACCGCAAGACATCATGATTGACGCCGTAAACCACGGTAGCGTCCACATCGTTGCCTCCGGGCGCCGAAATGATCACCTTGCCGGCACCTCCCTTGATGTGGGCAGAGGCTTTTTCCTTGGTGGTGAACAATCCTGTGCATTCCATGACCACGTCCACCCCGACGCTGTTCCAGGGGATTTCTGCGGGATTGCGCTGGGAGAATACACGAATGGCATCCCCATTGATCACCATGGAATCACCCTGAACCGACACGTCTCCGTTGAAGCGACCATGCGCCGTGTCATAGCGGGTCAGGTGCGCATTCGTTTCGGGATTGCCCAGATCATTGATGGCCACGATCTTGATGTCGTGCTTGTTACCCGATTCGTACAGGGCACGCAGCACATTTCTACCAATGCGACCGTATCCATTGATGCCAACGCGAATAGCCATGAGTCAGTCTCCTCTCGAGGTTTTTAAGAAAATAAAATCTGTTTTGGGTTTGTTGAAGTGTAAACCTTCTATTTTGATAGCAAATGCAACAATTATCCACTACCGCGTGGACAAGGTCACCTTGCCGTGCGTCAAAAGTAACTGTTTTGCAAGATGAAGCCCTTTGTTTATAAGGTTGGCTAAGGTTGTTATGATAAAATATAAGAGCGAATTATAACTTGGGCCTGACCAGTGCATTTCACCTTGAGACAATTGCAGATTTTCGAATCGGTGGCCCGGTTGCTCAACTTTTCCCGGGCCAGCGAGGAATTGCACCTCACCCAGCCAGCCGTATCCATGCAGATCAAGCAACTGGAAGAGGCCGTAGGTGTTTCGCTGTTCGAGCAAATGGGCAAGCGCATCTATCTGACTCAGGCTGGAGAGGAACTGCATGAGCATGCACGCATCATTGCCAGGCAGGTCAAGGACGCACGCGAGGCCATCGAGAGCTTGCGCGAAGGAGTGGGTGGCCGGCTCGACATAGCCATCATCAGCACGGCCAAGTATTTTGCACCCCTGTTGCTGACACGATTTTGTGAACTTCATCCCCAGATCCAGTTGAAGCTGTCCGTGAGCAATCGCGAAGGCATTATTCACCAGCTCGCTCACAATGAAATGGACCTGGCCATCATGGGCCAGCCTCCTGACGGTGCTGCCATGGTGTCCGAACCCTTTGCGCGCAATCCTCACATCATTGTGGCTTCACCGCGCCATCCGCTGGCGAAAATGAAAAAACTGACGCTGGCCCGTGTCGCAGACGAGCCTTTCCTGTTACGGGAACAGGGCTCGGGAACGCGTCATCTGCTTGAACGCCTGCTGGCGTCAGAGGGCCTCGCGGTGAAACCGCGCATTGAAATGAGCAGCAATGAAACCATCAAGCAGGCTGCCATGGCGGGCATGGGGCTTGCCTTCCTGTCGCAGCACACCGTCACGCTGGAACTGGAAACGCGCCATCTGGTGGCGTTGCCCGTTCCTGGCCTGCCCATTGTGCGCTACTGGAATCTGGTACATCACCGGGAGAAGAGGCTTTCTCCCGTGGTTCGAACCTTCAAGCAATTTTTGCTGGAACAGGCCAGGACACTTCTTGACGGGGAAAATCTGGACCAGACGGACAGAATCTAGCAGCGCTGTTGCAGCCAGGTTCGCCACTCCTCGAAAAGAGCCGGATTGAGCGCGGCGATCACCGATCGTTGCCACGAGGGCGCATCCCAAAATGGCAGGCCTTCCAGGGTGCAGCACAGTCCACCAGCCTCTTCCAAGATCAGTGAGCCAGCAGCGAAATCCCAGAGTTTCTGGCCTCCGTGAAGATAGGTATTGAACCGGCCCGCAGCCACATAACACCATTCAAGAGTGCAGGCTCCAAAATTGCGTTGCGAGGCGTAGGGCGGCGTGGTTGCCAGAGTGTGCGCCAGCGATGCTGGCAATCGTTTCAGGTCAACGGAAGCCACAGCATCCCGCAGGCGATTCACGCTGTTCGAAAGCGGAAGGGAGTGTCCGTTGAGAAAAGCGCCCTGGTTCCTGGCTGCTGAAAAAGCCTCGTCTGCCACGGGGTCGTACACCACACCGAATTGCGGGCGGCCATCACGAATGAGTGCAACGGAGACGGCAAAGTAGGGGATACCGTTGACAAAGTTGGTTGTGCCATCAATGGGGTCCACGCACCACAACCCTTCCTGGTTGTTGGTCCAGAGTTCATGTTGGGCGGCCGAAGACATTTCCTCTCCCAGCAGCGGACAATCGCACAGCGGCCCCAAAGCGGTGGCCAGGGCGTCCTGCATGGCCATGTCAGCTTCCGTGAACAGGCTTCCATCCTGTTTTCTGTCTCTGGAAACCTTGAGGTAGCGCGGAAGAATCACTTCCTGTGCCACAGCCTTGACGGTACGGATCAAAGATTCGAGCATGTTTGCATGATAGCATGCGCTCTCCTGAGCACCTGGCGATCTTTCCCCATGGCCCAACCCCGGTTTTACTGCTCGCATCCGTTGCAATCTGGCGATCACTTTGTCCTGTCCGAAGCGCTGGCCCGACACGCGGTCAAGGTACTGCGCCTGGAAGCAGGGGATGCGCTAATTTTATTCGACGGTCTGGGAGGCGAGTACCC
>JAJZEL010000131.1 GCA_021828575.1 Pseudomonadota bacterium | reverse complement strand
CCCGTCATGGCCAGCACTCCCCCCAGTGCCAGTGCACCCTGCAGGGGAAAGCGGCCTGCTGGCAGTGGGCGGCGGCAGGTGCGTCGCATTCGGGCGTCGATATCCTGATCAATGCAATTGTTGAATACGCAGGCGGATGCCACCACCAACCCGATGCCTGATGCGGTGACCAGCCACCTCAATAGGTCCGGTTGTCCCGGTGATCCCAGAAAGAAACCGCCGGTGACGGACAGGAGGTTCCCGGTGACGATGCCGGGCTTGGTCAGGGAAAGGCCATCCCTGAGCAGCCCGGGACGGGTCACATCATGTGGGCGCCCGTGCTGTGCATGATCCACAGGGAACCTCCCACGAGTATGCCCACGATGAGCAGGGTATAAAGCAGGGACATGAGTGTCCAGCGCTGTTCCGGTGATGTGTCGAGGTGCAGGAACAGTCGTATTTGCACCAGGATCTGCAGGACGGCGGCAGAGAAAATCACGGCCAGCAGGGTGTTTCGGGAAGCCTGGCCATGCATGACCAGGACAAAGGGTACGGTGGTCAGCACCAGGCACAGCGTGAAGCCCAGAAGATAGCCCTTGAGCACGCGTTCGGGAGAAGGCTGGTTCATAGCATCCCCGACAGGTACACCACGGAGAAAACGGCCACCCAGATCAGATCCAGGAAATGCCAGAACATGCCCAGACGCACCAGCCGGGACTGTATGCGAGGTGTCAGGCCCCGATCCATCACCTGGATCATCATGACCCACATCCACAGAAGGCCCACGGTCACATGGGCACCATGGGTGCCCACCAGGGTGAAATAGGCAGACAGGAAAGCACTTTTCGATGGGCCATGGCCCTGCTGGACCAGGGTCCAGAATTCACCCACTTCCATCCAGATGAACCCCATGCCGAACATGGCCGTGAGAAACAGCCAGGCCAGGACAAAGTGGGTGCGTTGCTGTCGGGCGGCAATGAGGGAAAAACCGTTGGTGACGCTGGAAAGGAGCAGGAACAGGGTTTCCACATACACCCCGGGCAGGTCGAAAAGCGCCCGTCCGTCGGGTCCTCCCGCATAGTGATGGCGCAGTACGGCGAACGTGGCAAACAACGAGGCGAACAGGAGGCAGTCTGTCATGAGATAGAGCCAGAAGCCGAAAGTCACGTTGGAGGCGCTGTCATGGCCTTCGTGTGGAGACTGCAAGGATGAGGATGCCATGTTCATGAGCGGACCTCTTCCATGCGTGCCACTTCGTGGGCGGGAATCACCCATTCCACATCCTCTACGGCAGCCCTGGCCACCAGGATCATCACCACGGTGATCAGGCTGAAGAAAGCGATGCCCCAGATATGCCACACCATGGCGAATCCGAAGATCAGGGCAGCCACCCCGACGCCCATGCCGGCCGGTGTGTTGCGTGGCATGTGAATGTCCTCATAGGACCGGGAGGGAGGGGGGCTGTGGCCTTCCCGCTTCATGCGGGTGAATGCATCCAGATCAGTGACTTCCGGGATGACGGCAAAATTATAAAGCGGGGGAGGGGAAGGCAGCGACCACTCCAGTGACCGGCCATCCCAGGGGTCACCCGAAGTGTCGCGCAGGGCCTCCCGGTGCAGGATGCTCACCCCCAGTTGAATGATCTGGAACAGGATGCCCAGGGCAATCAGTCCGGTGCCTGCCATGGCCACCAGCAGGTAGGGTTGCCAGTCCAGGTTGCCGTACTGGACGAGTCGCCTGGGCATGCCCATGAGCCCAAGACCATACAGGGGCATGAAAGCCAGGTAAAAACCGGTGATCCAGGCCCAGAAAGCGCGTTTGCCCCAGGTTTCATCCAGTTTGAAACCAAACACCTTGGGGAACCAGTAGGTGTAACCGGCAAAGTAGCCAAACAGGGCCCCCGGAATCAGCATGTTATGGAAATGGGCCACCAGGAATTCGCTGTTGTGCAGCATGAAGTCGGCTGGTGGCACGGACAGCAGCACGCCTGCCATGCCGCCGATGCAGAAGGTGATGATGAACCCCAGGGTCCAGAGCATGGGTGTGGCGAAATGGATGCGCCCACGATAGAGGGTGAACAGCCAGTTGAAAACCTTGACCCCGGTGGGGACGGCAATGACCATGGTGGCAATGCCAAAAAAGGCATTCACGTTAGCGCCTGCCCCCATGGTGAAAAAATGGTGTAGCCACACCCCAAACGACAGGATGGCGATGGCAATGGTGGCATAGACCATGGAGGTGTACCCGAACAGGCGTTTTCGGGAAAAGGTGGCAGTGATTTCGGAATAGATGCCAAATGCCGGCAGGATGACGATGTACACCTCCGGGTGACCCCAGCTCCAGAACAGGTTGGGGAACATCATGAGGTTGCCGCCCAGGTCATTGGTGAAGAAATGCATGTCCAGGTAGCGGTCCAGGGTGAGCAGGGCCAGGGTGACGGTCAGTACGGGGAACGCCAGCATGATGAGCACCGTGGTGACCAGGATGGTCCAGGTGAAAATGGGAATGCGCATCCAGGTCATGCCCGGCGCGCGCATGCGCACAATGGTCACGAAAAAATTGATGCCCGTGAGCAGGGTGCCAATGCCTCCCAGTTGCAGGCTCCAGATCCAGTAGTCCACTCCGGGCCCCGGACTGTAACCGTTTTCTGAAAGGGGCGGATAACCGGACCACCCCGCATGGGAGAAATTGCCGATGCTCAGGGAAACCATCACCAGCCAGGCACTGATGACCGTCAGCCACAGGCTGACAGCATTCACGAAGGGAAACGCCACATCCCGCGCTCCGATCTGAAGAGGTACGATGATGTTCATGAGTCCCACAAAAAAGGGCATGGCCACGAAGATGATCATGATCGTGCCATGTGCGCTGAAAATCTGGTCGTAGTGGTAGGGGGGCAGGTATCCGGCCTGGCCTCCGGCCGCCAGGGCCTGCTGGGACCGCATCATGAGGGCGTCGGCAAAGCCGCGCACCAGCATCACCAGGGCGAGGATCACGTACATCACCCCCAGGCGTTTGTGGTCCACGCTGGTGAACCATTCCTTCCAGAGGTAGGGCCACAGGCGGAACCAGGTGACGGTGCCCAGCACCACCAGAGTCATCAGGATGGCTGAACCCACGGCGCCCATGATGATGGGACTGTCATAGGGAATGGATGACAGTTCGAGTTTTCCGAACAATTCTTCGTGCATGTGTCCTGTTCCTCAGGGCATTCCGGAATATTTCCGGATGATCTGGTCAAAGAGGTGCGGCGTCACCGCGGAATAGAGTTGCGGGGGCACATGCTCGCTGGGCTCTTCAAGCCGGTTGAAAGTGATCGGGTCGAGCACGGGCTGTCCGCGAGGGGCCTCCCTGGTCCAGCGGGAAAAATCCGCACGGGACAGGGCCTCGGCCCGGAAGGTCATGCCGTAAAAACCTTCACCGCTGAACTGGGTATTGAGGCCGTCGTATACGCCGGGTTGATCCACCAGCAGGTGCAGCCGTGTTTTCATGCCACCCATGGCATAAATCTGCCCACCCCACTGGGGAATGAAAAAGGAGCTCATGACGGAGTCGGAGGTGATCTGGAAACTCAGGGGTGTGTCCACCGGAACCACCAGCCGGTTGATGCTGGCGAGCCCCAGGTCCGGGTAGATGAACAGCCACTTCCAGTCCATAGCCACCACCTGGACATGAAGGGGGGGCACCGGGGAAGCAAGCGGCCGGTATGGACTCAACCGGTGGGATGACTGCCACACCATCACGGAAAGGATCAGGATGAGGGCGGTGGGCACCAGCCAGACCACGGCTTCAATGCCTGCCGAGTGGTCCCAGTCCGGCGTGTAGGGAGCCTGTTCGTTGGAAGCCCGGTATTTCCAGGCAAACAGGAATGTCATGACGAACACCGGAATCACCACCACCAGCATCAGCCCGAAAGCCGTGAGCATGAGGGATGACTCATCCCTGGCAATGGGCCCCTTCGGGTCCAGCAGCACCCAGTGACCGGCCTGGGCGGCGGGAGTGGCCAGCAGGAGGATCGGGAGACAGCTCCACAGTATTCGGCGCATGAACAGCGAAAAGTCCGGAAAGGATGTCTGGAATGCTAACACCCTGCCAGAGACCCGGATGTAACAGTTTTTTATCGGTCCCATGGGTTGGCCAGTCTCCCTGCCTAACCGGAACCCTGTCCGGAATCTGATGAGGTATATTGGGGGTTTTCCCATTCCGGAAACAGGAGTTACCCATGAAATCAGCCCATGATCTGGTGATGGCCGCCCGTGCAGGCATTCGGGAGGTGTCCCTTGAGGAGGCGGAAGCCGCCATACGCGATGCCCATCTGCTCATCGATGTGCGCGAAGCGGAGGAATACGCTGCAGGCCATATTCCGGGCGCCGTGAACCTGTCGCGCGGCACCCTGGAATTCAGGATGAGTGGCAATCCGGACTTTGCTCCGCGTGACCTGCGCATCGTGCTCTACTGCAAGACCAGCGGTCGGGCTGCCCTGAGTGCTTCTGCACTGAAGGAAATGGGCTATCAAAGCGTGCAGTCCATTGCAGGTGGGTTCGATGCCTGGGCTGCCGCAGGCAAACCCGTGGCGCGTCCTCCCGTCACTGCCTTCGAGTGAGCATGCCGGCACCACTGATTGAATCCTTTTTCGATCCTGCCACGTCCACCCTGAGCCACCTGGTGATGGACCCGGAAACGGGCCAGTGTGCACTGGTGGACAGTGTGCTGGATTACCAGCCTGCGTCGGGACGCCTGCACACGGACAGCGCCCAACGCCTGCTTGATCGGGTGGAAGCCCTGGGCGCCACCGTGCAATGGATTCTGGACACCCACCTGCATGCCGACCACC
The DNA here is from genome assembly GCA_021828575.1 of Pseudomonadota bacterium. Classification (GTDB taxonomy): domain Bacteria; phylum Pseudomonadota; class Gammaproteobacteria; order Burkholderiales; family Ferrovaceae; genus JAJZEL01. Next base: position 2,887 of record JAJZEL010000131.1, on the reverse strand, counting down.
TGAGCGCCTCGGCCTGGCTGGCTGAGCGGACCGGGGGGCGGGTGGGCATTGGCCGGGAGGTGGTGCAGGCTCAGCGTCATTTCGGTGAACTGTTCAACGCAGGCCCGTCATTCCTTACGGACGGGAGCCAGTTTGACCATCTTTTTGGGGCCGACGACACCTTTTTCATCGGAAAACAGGAAGTCCGGGCCTGGCACACCCCAGGGCATACCCAGGCCTGCATGACCTATCTGGTGGGGGAAGCTGCCTTTGTGGGCGATACCCTGTTTGCCCCCGATTTTGGCACGGCACGGTGCGATTTTCCGGGAGGAGATGCCATAGCGTTGTACCGTTCCCTGCAACGCATCCTGTCACTGCCACCGCAGACACGGCTGTATCTCTGTCACGACTACCGCCCGGGGGATCGACCGGTGCGTCCCTGGGTGAGTGTGGAGGAGCAACGCAGCAGCAACCTCCACCTGTTGCAGGGCAAGGACGAAGCCACTTTCGTTGCCCTGCGGCAGGCACGCGACAGGGAGCTGGCACCTCCCACCCTGCTGTTGCCTGCGGTGCAGGTGAATATGCGAGCGGGTCACCTGCCGGAACCGGAAAACAACGGGGTGAGTTACCTCAAGATTCCCGTGCGACAGCGATAAGATAAGCTCAACTCGACTGGCTTTTCAGCCAGTCATCCATTGCCTCGGCAGGCATGGGGCGGGCGAACAGAAAACCCTGACCGTAATCACATCCCATGCGTTTCATGGTGTAAAGATGGTCTGGCGTTTCGATACCCTCGGCAATCACCTTGAGTCCCAGCTTGTGCGCCATCACCACCATGGCCTCGCACAGAGCCATGTCGGAATCGTTCGTGAGGATGCCGCGCACGAAGGACTGGTCGATTTTCAGGTAATCGATGGGGAACTTCTTCAGGTAAGCCAGGGAGGAGTAGCCAGTGCCGAAATCGTCCAGAGACACTTCAATGCCGGCGCTGCGGAATTTTGAAAGCTTGTGGACCGTCTGGGCGTCGAATCGGGCCAGGACTCCTTCGGTGATTTCCACCGTGAGGTTGTGCCCCTCGAGGCCATGCAACCGGAGGGCCTCGGGCCAACGGTCTTCCGCATTGTCCCGCTCGTGAAGCTGGATGGGTGACTTGTTCACACTCACCTGAAACCCTCCGGCCGTTTGTGTATTCCAGCGCGCCGCCCAGTGAAGGGATTGCTGGAATACCCATTCGCCGATGCTGGTAATCAGGCCGGACTCTTCGGCCAGGGGAATGAAAACGTCAGGACTGACCATGCCACGTTTGGGGTGGTTCCAGCGCAACAAGGCTTCCGCTTTTCTGGTGCGTCCCGTGGGTAGCTCCACGATGGGCTGGAAGTACACTTGCAGCTGGCCAGCAGCGAGTGCTCCATTCAGGTCGGAAATGAGATGAAGGCGCTCCTGTGTGGCGGCCTGAAGAGCGGGGGTGAAGTAGTGGAAGCGGTTGCGCCCCAGATCCTTGGCGGCGTACATGGCCTGGTCGGCAAAGGACATGAGTTCTTCATAATGGGAACTGTCATGGGGATACACGGCAATGCCCATGCTGGCGGTCACGTACACCTGTTCCTTGTCCGCGTTCAGGGTATAGGGACGGGACAGGGACTGGAGCATACTTTCGGCAAGCCGGTCGATGGCACTGGTGTTCCTGATCTGGGTGAGGATTACCACGAACTCGTCGCCGCCCAGGCGGGCCACCACATCTGTTTCCCGAAGGCATTGCTTGAGGCGTCGTGTGACTTCCACGAGCAGTTCATCGCCTGCTCCATGACCCAGTGTGTCATTCACATCCTTGAAACGGTCCAGGTCCACGAACAGCAGGGCCAGGGATTCCTGAGAGCGCTGGGCATTCATCATTTCCCTGCCAGCCACTTCAGCCAGATGATGGCGATTGGGTAATCCGGTCAGCATGTCAAAATTGGCCTGCCTCCAGATCAGATCCTCCCGTTTTCTTTTTTCCGTGATGTCCATGAACAGTGCCACCCGGCGGTGCACCGATCCATCCTTCTTGAAGATCGTGTTGATCATCAGTTCCTCGGCGTAGAGCTCACCGCTCTTGCGACGATTCACAACCTCGCCACGCCACGTGCCGGTGGCATTCAACTGTTCCCACATGCGCTGATAGAAGGCTTTGTCCTGCTTGCCGGAACTGAGCACCGAGGGGTTACGTCCCAGCACCTCGCTTTCTCCATAACCCGTGATGGTGGTGAAGGCGGGATTGACGGCCACGATTTCATTTTTCTGGTTGACCACCAGCATGGCTTCTCCGGTATTGGAGTAGATCATGCTGGCCATGAGCAGGGATTCCTGGGTCTTGCGCAGTTCGGTCATGTCCTCAGTGAACAGGACGATGCCTCCCACCTGCCCATTCTGGTCATGCCAGGGTTTGATGCTCCAGCGCACCCACTGAATGCGTCCGTCGCTGCGCTCAAACCGGTCTTCCATGGCCTCCTGGGGCTCGCCAGACAGCCCCCGGCAATGATATTCCCTCCAGAGATCGGGAACGTCTGGAGAAACTTCATAATGACTCAGACCAATGATGGGGCGTCCCAGCAGTCCATAGTTTTCCAGCCAGCGCTGGCTGGCGGCCATGTAATGCATGCCCTTGTCAAACATGGCGATGGCCACTGGCGCATTTTCGATGAACACCTGCAGGCGTCGCTCGCTTTCTTCCAGTTTCCCCAGGGCTTCGCTGATCTCCCGGGTTCTTTCGGCAACGAGGTGTTCCAGTTGTGTCACCAGATGCTGGAGTTTTGCATTGGAATCCGTGAGCAACAGGGCATGGATGCGGTTTTCCAGGACGGTGGCCACCATTTGGCCGATATTGTTCAGAAAGGGATGGTAAATCCCGAAAATGACTGGATCGGCAATT
>JAJZEL010000117.1 GCA_021828575.1 Pseudomonadota bacterium | reverse complement strand
AGTTGCGGGAAGAAGAACGTGTCTGACGATAACCATTTGGCATTCAGCCAGCAGCAGTTGAAGGACATGGTGCAACGGGTGCTGGCCCATGCCAGCCGGATGGGCGCCAGTTCAGCAGAAGCAGACGTGAGCGAAGCCACCGGTTTTTCAGCGACGGTTCGTCTCGGGGAAGTGGAAACCATCGAATATAACCGGGACAAGGAAGTGGGGGTGACGGTGTACTTCGGGCATCAGCGCGGCCATGCCAGCACTTCTGATTTTTCGGAAGTTGCCCTGAAGGATACTGTGGAAAAGGCGGCCAGCATTGCGCGCCACACGGCTTCCGATCCTTTTGCAGGATTGGCCGATCCGGCGTTGCTGGCTCGGGAGCCGGGACCCGAGCTCGACCTGTTCCATCCGTGGGACATCTCGGTGGAAGAAGCCATTCGTCTGGCTTCCCGTTGCGAGGACAGTGCCCTGAAATCGGATTCGCGCATCACCAATTCAGAGGGGGCGACGCTCTATACCCACAAGTCGCAGTTCGTGTATGGCAATTCACTGGGGTTCGTGGGAGGGGAAACTGGCACAAACCATGGCATCAGCTGTTCAGTCGTTGCCGGTACCGATGCCGACATGCAACGGGATTACTGGTATTCCACGGCCCGTTCGCATCAGGACCTCGAGTCTCCGGAGCGTGTGGGGTCAAAGGCCGCAGAGCGTACCGTACGACGCCTGAAGGCCCGCAGGATTCGCACCAGTCGGGTGCCCGTGCTGTTCGACGCCAGTCTGGCTTCCGGTCTCATTGGACATTTCGTGGCGGCGGTCAGTGATGGGTCGCTTTACCGAAAAGCCAGTTTTTTGCAGGATTGCCTCGGCAAGCAAGTGTTTTCTTCCCGGATCCAGCTTCGGGAAGATCCGCACCGGGTTCGTGGCCTGTCCAGTGCCCTGTTTGACGATGACGGTGTGGCTACACAGGCCCGCGATGTGGTGACCGATGGCGTGGTTCAGGGCTATTTTCTGGGCAGCTATTCTGCCAGGAAGCTTGGCATGCAAACCACCGGCAACGCCGGCGGCAGCCACAACCTCATTCTGGCGCCTTTTGGGGGTGGTTTCGACGACCTCCTGAAGCAGATGGATCGGGGACTTTTGGTGACGGAATTGCTTGGACATGGTGTCAACTCGGTAACGGGTGATTACTCGCGGGGTGCCGCTGGTTTCTGGGTGGAAGGGGGGTGTATCCAGTATCCGGTCCATGAAATCACGGTGGCCGGCAATCTCAAGGACATGTACCAGCATGTGGCTGGCGTGGGCAATGATGTGGTGATACGCGGGTCGCGCATCACTGGCTCCATCCTGATAGAGGAAATGACCGTGGCCGGAGACTAGGAGGGCCTCATGAAATGCCCGTTTTGTGGTGCACCGGATTCCCAGGTGATTGACTCAAGGGTGAGTGATGCGGGTGACAGCATTCGTCGTCGACGTCGTTGCGCCACCTGCCAGAAGCGTTTTACCACCTATGAAACTGCTGATATCAGGATGCCGCAGGTGGTCAAGCAGAACGGGCGCAGGGAAGAGTTTTCTGGGGAAAAGGTGCGCGAGAGTTTCATGCGAGCTCTGCACAAGCGGCCGGTGTCCATGGAGTTGGTGGAAGGAGCGATTGATCGCATCCGACAGCACCTGCTGGCTCTGGGAGACCGTGAAGTGCCGTCACTGCGCGTGGGTGAAATGGTCATGGAGGAACTGCGCAGGATGGACAAGGTGGCTTACGTCCGTTTTGCTTCCGTATACAGAAGCTTTCAGGACCCGGACGATTTCAGGGAAGTGATTCGTGACCTCTGAAGCGGACCGGCACTTCATGGAACGCGCCCTGCAGTTGGCGGCGCATGGTCTGTGGAGCACCATGCCAAACCCCAGAGTGGGTTGCGTCATTGTCAGGGATGGGGCCGTGGTGGGGGAAGGTTGGCACGAACGTGCGGGTGAACCCCATGCCGAGGTTCATGCGCTTCGAGCAGCCGGTGATCGGGTTCGTGGCGCGACCGTTTATGTGACGCTTGAACCGTGCAGTCATGTAGGGCGTACTCCGCCGTGTGCCAATGCGCTGGTGGAAGCGGGTGTGGGGCGGGTGGTGGTGGCCATGCAGGACCCGAATCCCCTGGTAGCGGGCCGTGGCCTGGAACGTTTGCGGGCGGCGGGCATTCGAGTCGAATCCGGCCTGTGCGAACAGGAAGCACGCGAAATGAATCCTGGGTTCATTTCGCGCATGCTGCGCCAGCGTCCCTGGTTGCGCAGCAAGGTGGCCATGAGCATGGATGGGCGCACGGCATTGGCCAATGGCACCAGCCAGTGGATCACGGGACCGGAGGCGCGCGCCGATGCCCATGCCTGGCGGGCTCGGTCCTGCGCCCTGCTCACGGGTGCCGGTACCGTGCTGGCCGATGACCCCTCGTTGACCGTCCGGCACGTGAACAGCCCCCGTCAGCCTGTCCGGCTTGTGTTGGACCCCCGTCTGGAGGTCCCGCCGTCCTCCCGCATTTTTTCCGGCGAGGCGAAAACCATGCTCCTGACCACCGAAATGGTGGCGGCGAAAGGGGCGGCTCCCTTTCGGGACGCTGGCGTGGAAGTGGTGGCATTTCCCGGGGACGAAGCCGGTCATGTGGAGTTGGGTTCCATGCTGGAATGGATGGGGACACAGGGTTGGAATGAGGTGATGGTGGAGGCGGGGTCGCGCCTGAATGGTGCCTTGTTGCAAGGGGGGTGGCTGGACGAATGGTTGTTTTACCTGGCCCCCACCCTGTTGGGTGACGGGGGCGCCGGCGTGGCCCGGATCATGCCGCTGACCTGCATGTCACAGCGATTCGACCTGTCCATCAGGACCGTGACTCCCGTGGGGCGGGACTGGTGTTTCAGAGCCTTGCCATTTCACGAAAAGTGAGGAAAAGTCATGTTTACAGGTATTGTGCAGGGACTGGGACACATTGAATCCGTCAAGGAACTGGCAGCGGGCCGACGGCTCGTGATTCATGCTCCCACGCTGGGTCTTCAGGAGGTGCAGCCGGGTGATTCCATCGCAGTCAGCGGAGTTTGCCTTACGGTGGTGTCTCTTTTTCCGGAACACTTCGAAGTGGATGTTTCCGAAGTGACCCTTGATGGCACCTGTGGTCTCGAACTAGGCATGGACGTGAATCTGGAAAAGGCGCTCAGGCTGTCCGATCGTCTGGGCGGGCATCTGGTCACGGGACATGTGGACGGTGTGGGCGTGGTGCTGGCTTATGAACCAAAAGGGGAAAGTCACTTCCTGTGCATTTCTGCGCTGGATGACCTGCCCAGGTATTTGGCCCGAAAAGGGTCCGTGGCCGTCAATGGCGTCAGCCTCACCATCAACGAAGTGAAGGACAGCGACTTTGAAGTGAACATCATTCCCCACACCCATGCGGTCACCACGTTTTCCTCACTGGAGGCCGGAGATCCTGTCAACATAGAAGTGGATTTGCTGGCCCGGTATGTGGAACGGGCCCGATTCTGGGAAGAAAGCCTGGAAGGGCAAACAACGGCTTCCCCCCCCGTGCTGTAAAATGCCGGCCTTCCTGATCGGTCTATTTCAGAGGTTTTTATGAGTGCTGTACCGGAACAGGATTCCATCCCTGGCGATGTCATGGTTACCACCACGGAACTGGTGGCTGAGTTGAAGGCAGGCCGGATGGTCGTGCTTGTGGATGATGAAAACCGTGAAAATGAAGGTGATCTGGTGCTGGCGGCCGAGCATGTCACTCCGGAAGCCATCAACTTCATGGCCCGCTATGGGCGTGGGTTGATCTGCCTGACCTTGACGGAAGCCCGCTGCCAGCAGTTGCGCCTGCCGCTCATGGTGTCCGACAATCGTTCACCCCTGACCACCAACTTTACGGTGTCCATCGAAGCAGCGCGTGGCGTGACCACGGGGATTTCCGCCCAGGACCGGGCTACGACGGTCAAGGCGGCTGTGGCCCGGTACGCCCGCCCGGAGGACCTGGTTCAGCCAGGACATATTTTCCCCCTTATGGCACGGCGTGGTGGTGTTCTCATCCGGGCAGGGCATACGGAAGCCGGTTGTGACCTGGCAGCTCTGGCGGGTCTTGAACCCGCTGCCGTGATTTGTGAAATTCTCAAGGATGATGGGGCGATGGCGCGACTGCCTGATCTTCAGGCATTCTGCGGGACGCACGCCCTGAAACTGGGAACGATTGCCGATCTCATCCATTACCGGAGTGAAACGGAGCGACTGGTGGAGAGGGCGTCCAGTCGGCAGATCAATACTCCCTATGGTACGTTTCAGGCCGTGGCCTATTTTGATGCCGTTGCCAACCGGACGCACCTGGCTCTGGTGTTCGGGCAACTGGATCCGCAACAGGACACTCTGGTCAGGGTGCATGCCCCATTTTCGGTGGTGGACGTTTTCGATGATGGCGTGGGCAGGCATTCCTTTGGCATCCATGACACCCTGAAAAGGATTGCCGGTTCGGGTGCCGGGGTGCTGGTGTTGTTGCATCGCGAGGATTCGGCTCAGGATCTCATTGCCTGGGCTGGCAATGCGGATACGGGGGACGCGCTTGCGGAAAGCCAGTGGGATTCCCGATTGCATGGAGTGGGCGCCCAGATTCTCAAGGATCTGGGAGTGGGGAAAATGAAGATACTGTCACGACTTAAAAAGTTGCCGAGCATGGCAGGTTTTGGATTGGAGGTGACCGGCTATGTTACGCCAGGGGAATGACCGTCAGGGTCGGAATGCAGGCCACGGACCAGATGGAGCCGGACTCAGGATTGGTGTGGTGGTGGCACGTTTCAACGAAATGGTGGGTGAACGGATGCTGGCAGCCACAACCCGGACCCTGCGGGAATCCGGGGTACGCGAACAAGACATTCAGGTGGTGCGCGTGCCGGGGGCACTGGAAATTCCGCTGGTACTGGGTACGATGGCCCGCTCGGGCCGGCATGATGCCCTGATCGCACTGGGGTGCGTGATTCGTGGTGAAACCTACCATTTCGAAGTGGTGGCCAATGAGTCGGCATCAGGCATCACGCGTGTCCAGCTGGACACGGGCCTGCCGGTGGCCAATGGAATACTGACCACGGAGGACGAGGGTCAGGCGCTGGCACGGGTTGACCAAAAAGGGGCGGATTGCGCGCAGGTGGCCATTGAAATGGCCCGTCTGGTCAGTACGCTGGGAGTCCAATCCTCATGATGAAATCCGCACGTCGCAGGGCCAGGGAAGGATTGGTGCAAGGGTTGTACCAGTCGCTACTCGCTGGTCATGGGGGACGGGAAATCGAAGCCCACCTCCTGGAGCAGGAGCATCTGGCCCGTGCCGACAAAACCTTTTTTAGCAACACGCTGGCAGGTATTCTGGACAACACCGGACAGTTGGACACCATGCTGGCTCCTTTTCTTGACCGGGCACCAGAAGCATTGAGTCCTGTGGAACGGTCCATTCTGTGGCTGGCCGCATTCGAGCTCAGGCACTATCCGGAAACTCCGTTCCGGGTCATCATCAACGAGGCTGTGGAGCTGGCCAAGCGCTACGGGGGAACGGACGGGCACAAGTACGTGAACGGGGTTCTGGATCGCCTTGCCGTGCAGGAAAGACCTCTGGAATTGCGTCCCATCCCGCCAGGTTGATGTGACTTCCGAATTCGGGCTGATTGCCCGTTTTTTTTCCCGTCCCGTCCCCGGTACCCGCTTGGGTGTTGGTGACGATGGTGCCCTGATGGACGTATCCCCCGGGCAGTCACTGGTGGTGTCCACCGACCTGTTGGTGGCGGGTCGTCATTTTCTTCCAGAGGTGGATCCCTGGTGCCTGGGTGTCAAGTCCGCATCCGTGAATCTTTCCGATATGGCAGCCATGGGAGCCAGTCCTCGCTGGGCCACCTTGGGTATTGCATTGCCGGGATCTCCCGATGAAGACTGGTTAGCTCGTTTTTCTGACGGATTTCATGACACTTTGCGACGGCATGGGACGGACTGGGTGGGTGGGGATACCACGGCCGGGCCTTTGACCATTGCCGTCACGGTGCTGGGCGAAGTGCCGCCCCTGCAAGCCCTGACCCGTTCGGCAGCACAGGTGGGCGACGACTTGTGGGTGTCCGGAACGGTGGGCGACGCGGCCCTGGGGCTGCGGTGTCGTCAGGGACGTCAGGTGTTGTCCGAAGGGGCGCGCAGGCACTGTGAAGACCGCCTGGACATGCCGGAGCCCAGGGTGTCTCTGGGGAAAGCGCTGAGGGGGCTGGCCCACGCGGCCATTGATGTGTCCGATGGACTGTTGGCGGATCTGGGTCACATTCTGACCTCGTCTGGCGTGGGGGCTGAAGTGATCTGGGATGATGTGCCCCTGTCGCCCGCCCTGCGTTCGATTCCCGTGGAGGAACGGCAGGCCCTGGCACTGTCGGGTGGGGATGATTATGAACTCTGTTTTTCGGCGCCTGCTGCGCTTTCCGGTCGCATTCGGGAAGTGGCTGCCAACGCAGGGGTGTCCGTCACACGTGTGGGACGGATATTACCAGCAGGTCAGCGGGTGGTGCGAAATGCCGCTGGTCGGGTGCTTGATGTGCCGTGGCGCGGTTACGACCATTTCGATTCCGGGGGGCAGTCATGACCCTGGTGTCCTGGCGGTTCATGTACGGACACTGGACCCGCTGGCTGGCTCTGGGGTTCGGGGCCGGGTTGAGCCCCAGAGCTCCGGGAACGGTGGGCACCCTGGTGGGGTTCCCCATTTTTTGGCTCATGGGCTTTGTTCCGCTGGAGATGCGCTGGTGTCTCTGGGTCGCGCTGGTTATCCTGGGTGTATGGGTATGTGATCGTACAGCGCGAAGTCTGGGTCAGGAAGACCCGGGCCCCATCGTCTGGGATGAAGTGATGGCTTTCGTGCTCGTGCTCATGTGGGTTCCACCCACGGCGGGTAATGCCTTGGCAGGATTCGTGCTCTTCAGGGTATTTGATGTCATGAAGCCATTTCCCGTGAGTTGGGCAGACCGGCAAGTGAAGGGCGGGGTGGGCATCATGCTGGATGACCTGCTTGCGGCCTGCTACGCTCTTGCCTGTCTGTGGTTATGTAAAGGGATATGGCATGTCTTTGGACAAGGAACTCTATGATCTGGTCACTCGGCTGGCTTCACGTCTCCGGGAGGAAAATTGGCGTCTTGTGACGGCGGAATCCTGTACGGGTGGGGCAGTGGCCTTTGCTCTGACGGAACTGCCTGGCAGTTCCTCCTGGTTTGACTGCGGGTTTGTGACCTACAGCAATGCCAGCAAGCAAATGCAACTGGGAGTGCCCTCCGATGCACTGATGCTTCATGGCGCAGTCAGCGAGCCCGTGGTGGAGGCCATGGTGTCGGGTGCCCTGGCCAATACGGATGCGGACGTGGCCTTGGCAGTCAGCGGTGTGGCCGGGCCTGCCGGCGGAACACCCGAGAAACCGGTGGGTACCATTTGCCTGGCCTGGAAGCGCAGGGGGAAAGGTGTGATATCTCGGACCTTGTTGATCAAGGGGAACCGTCAGGACATTCGCGAGGCCAGTGTTCGGTGGGTTCTGACAGGGTTGCTCGAATATCTGGAGTAAAACGGGGGTTGCTACAGGCCGAATACTGTATATAATTACAGTATTCGGCCTGTAGGAGATTCACGAAAAAAACCACCCTGTTGTTTTTCTTGAAAACATGCGGGGTTGGCCCGTTATCAGAATTGGCAGGATTTTATTGGGGAAAGCGCATGGATGAGCATAAAAGCAAGGCACTGGCTGCGGCCCTGTCGCAAATCGAGAAACAGTTCGGCAAGGG
>JAJZEL010000231.1 GCA_021828575.1 Pseudomonadota bacterium | reverse complement strand
GTTGTGGGTCTGGGCGCGGGATCCTGAAATCCTGTCTTTCGGCATTGGTGACCCATGGGTAGACAAAGAGGTGGACCTTGGGGTTTTCTGGAACGCCTTGCATTGTCCGGTCCTGGTGATTCACGGCAGTCATTCGCGAATGCTTTCACTGGAGAAGGTGGCTGAAATGAAACGGGGCCTGAATACACGCACTTTCTTCAGGGAGGCAAGGGATTGTGGACACGCGCCAGCCCTGATGTCGAGAGAACAGATTGTCTGGATCGAGGAATTTCTTGGTGAATATTGATGAAAAAGCACGCCTGTCCAAGATCATGTCGCAAAGAGGACTCTGTTCCCGACGCGAGGCAGATGTTTGGATTGAGAAGGGATGGGTTTTTGTGGATGGACAGCAAGTCACCCAGTTGGGCACGCGTATCCTGTCAAGCCAGACTATAGAAATTTCCAAGGCAGCTCGCCAGGAGCAGAAAGCGCTCTTGACCCTCATTCTGCATAAACCGCTGGGTTATGTGTCGGGTCAGGCTGAAGATGGATATCGTCCTGCAACGGTACTGGTGACGCCCGAAAATCACTGGCCGAAAGATCCTATCCAGCAGTCGTTGCCGGTTGGGCGGATTCATGGTCTTGCTCCTGCAGGTCGTCTGGACATTGATTCCACCGGTTTGCTTGTCTTGACTCAGGATGGACGAGTGGCAAAAGAACTCATCGGTGATCATTCGCTAATCGAAAAGGAATACCTTGTGCGAGTGGAAGGTGACATGATTCCCGGAGGGATTGAGTTGCTGAATCACGGACTAAAACTGGATGGACGCCCTTTGAAGCCGGCAAAAGTCACCTGGCAAAACGGGGATCAGTTGAAATTTGTCCTGCGTGAAGGCAAAAAGCGCCAAATCAGGCGCATGTGCGATCTGGTTGGGCTCCGGGTGACCGGACTCAAGCGGGTCAGGATAGGGCAGGTACGACTGGGCAGCTTGCCTTCAGGGCAATGGCGTCATCTGGCGTCAGATGAAACATTCAGTTGATTGAGGAGTGCAGCAGATGACGGCTTACAGTCCACCATACAGGGATATGTTGTTCGTGATCAACGAACTCTTCGGGTTGGAGAAGATCAATCACCTGGAACCTTACCAGGAGGTCACCAGTGATATTTTGAGTGCTGTCCTGGAAGAGGCTGGGCGCTTTTCCAGAGAGGTCCTGTCCCCCATCAATCAGAAAGGAGATCAGGAAGGCGCTGTGATCCGGGACGGGAAGGTCACTACGGCCATGGGCTTCCGGGAAGCCTATCGCAGCTTCGTGGAAGCCGGCTGGAATGGGCTGACCGGTCCAACAGGTTATGGTGGGCAGGGGTTACCTCTGCTGTTGGGGGCGGCCGTCGAGGAAATGTGGCATTCATCCAACATGGCCTTTACGTTATGTCCGCTCCTGACCCGTGGAGCCATCGAGGCCATTCACTATGCAGGATCGCAAGCCCTGAAAGAAAAGTATCTCCCGGCAATGGTCAGTGGCCGCTGGGCAGGCACCATGAATCTGACGGAACCTCAGGCAGGCTCGGATCTGTCGTCTGTCAAGACAAAGGCAGTTCCTGATGGGGTGGGCTATCGCATATTTGGCCAGAAAATATTCATTACGTATGGCGATCACGACTTTACGGAAAACATCATTCATCTCGTGCTTGCCAGACTGCCGGACGCGCCTCCTGGTGTGAAGGGGTTATCCCTTTTCGTGGTTCCCAAGGTTCTTGTGGATACAGGGGGACAACTGGGAAAAACCAATGACATCCGGACAGTGTCTCTGGAGCACAAGTTGGGAATTCACGGAAGCCCTACTTGTGTCCTGGCTTATGGAGACGGTGAGGGGGCTTATGGCGAAATACTGGGCGAACCCAATCGTGGTCTGGAACTCATGTTTGTCATGATGAACGCCGCCCGATTTTCTGTAGGAGTGCAGGGGTTGGCCCTAGCGGAAAAGGCCTATCAGGAAGCATCAGGCTATGCCCACAACCGCATCCAGGGCATTCCGGTAGGCATGACTTCTCCCGTACCCATTGTCCATCATCCGGATGTCCGGAGGATGTTGGCCTCAATGAAATCCCGGGTCGAAGCGTGTCGCGTCCTTGCGTATTACGGGGGGTTGATGCTGGATCTTGCGCATGCGGAAGAAAATGTAGCGAAACGTCAGCGAGCTCAGGAACGCTCGGACCTGTTGACTCCCATCGTGAAAGGGTTTTGTACCGAAATGGGAGTCAATGTGGCCTCAGAAGCCCTTCAGGTTTTTGGCGGGATGGGATACATCGAGGAAACCGGCGCTGCGCAAACCATGAGAGATGCGAGAATCACTACGATTTATGAGGGAACAACAGGTATTCAGGCCAATGACCTTCTTGGACGAAAGCTGATTCGTGACCAAGGGGCTGGGGTGATGGCACTTTTGGAGGAAATCAAGAGTTCCCTGGCTATCCACGCAAACACTGATGCCTTGAAACCCCTTGCAGACACGCTTTCGGACGTGGTGAAAGGGGTGGAATCCGCGACTTGGCATCTGATGCGAGAATCCACTACCCGGCCAGCCACTGCTTTTGGTGCTGCGGTACCCTATCTTCACCTGATGGGATGGCTGGTGACAGCGTGGTTGATGCTGGAAAGTGCTGGACTCGCTGACGCCAACAAAGGGGCAGGCGAAGCAGGGGAGATCTTCTACAGAACCAAATGGGCCACAGTGAATTATTTTTTCAGACACGAATTGCCCAAGTACAAGGTTTTTCAGGAACAGGTCTGTAATGGAGGCGAAACCTTGATGGCTCTGGATCCCCAATGGTTATGATTTGACATAGAATGTCGGGTTCAGCCAGGGAGGATTCATGAAGAACTTGTTATACCAATGGGATACGGATGCCTTGCCTTCCGTTTTTGACAGCGTGGTTGCTTACGATGGTGGAGCGGATCACGTCATTCCCTATGGGGGAGTGACCCCTGACCGGGTGGGCCCTCTGGTAGAGGGAGCCATATTCACACGGGGTCCAAAGGACAAGCGTCACACGGCCATTTTTGTGGGGGGTAGTGACCTGTCTGCCGGGGCAGCCTTGTTCAAGGCCGTGCAGGAGAGGTTTTTCGGAAAGTTTCGCGTTTCCCTGATGCTGGACAGCAATGGGGCTAATACCACAGCCGCCGCCTGTGTTGCCCTATTGTCCAGTGGACGATCCCTGGCGGGGATGACTGCAACAGTACTGGCGGGAACAGGGCCAGTGGGCCAGCGTGCCGCTGTCATGCTGGCTCGGGAAGGTGTGAGCGTGACATTGACCGGACGCCAGATGGAAAAGACCCGTACGGTGTGTGATGCCCTTGAAAGGCAGTTTGATGTCAGATTGGATGCTGTGGCTGCTCCTGATTCGGATTCGAGAGCCAAGGCGGTCGTGAGTGCCAACATCATCATCTCCACAGGAGCGGCCGGAGTTGTATTGCTTGAGGAACGACACTGGTCCGGTTTGCCAAAACTGCAACTGGTGGCGGATGCCAATGCCACTCCACCGGCAGGCATTGAAGGTGTGGACATGATGGATCGTGGAACCCAAAGACATGGCGCACTGGTTTTTGGGGCAATTGGTTTTGGCACATTGAAACTGGCGTTGCACCGTGCCTGCGTTGGCAAGCTGTTCCAGCAAAATGATCTGGTTCTGGATGCAACCGAAATTTATGCCATAGCAAAAGAAATGGTGGTCCAGTCACAAGGGGGGAAGTCATGAGTGCACCCACATTGACAAAGTTCATGGATGACCTGGCCAGTGCAGAACCCACTCCCGGTGGGGGAGGGGCTGCCGCGGCCATGGGTTCCATGGGCGTGGCCCTGTTGTCCATGGTGGCACGCCTGACATTGGGTAAAAAGGGCTATGAAGGGGTGACAGAAGAAATGCAGCGTCAGCTGGATGAGTCCGAGGCTTTGAGGGTTCGGTTGTTCGAACTGGTGGATCTGGATGCTCAGGTCTTCAATCAGTTGATGGCAGCCTATCGTTTGCCCAAGGAAAACGATGATCAGAAAGCGACCCGTTCAGAAGCCATTCAGTCGGGGCTGCAAGAAGCAACCCGGGTACCGCTGACCTGTGCAGAGGCGTGTGCGGCAGGCATTCGACTGGCTGCACGTTCTGCTGAAATCGGCAACCGGAATGTCATTAGTGACACGGGAGCCGGTGTATTGGCTTTGCTGGCTGCTCTCAGGGCATCTGCCCTGAATGTGTCGATTAATGTTCCCTCCATCAAGAACGGCGATTTTGCAGAAATGGCCCGAAGCAGGACAGCTTCCCTGATGGAAGAATGTTTGCCATTGGCAGAGGCTGTACATGAAAGGGTCAAGGCTCGAATGCAGGAATGAACAGGCGTCAGAGGTTGGCGTAGTTGGGGCCACTGCCTCCCTCGGGAGTGGTCCACCGGATGTTCTGCTCTGGGTCCTTGATGTCGCATGTTTTGCAATGCAGACAGTTTTGTGCGTTGATGATCAGTTCAGGATGTCCGTCCGGTTTTCTGGCGATTTCATAGACGCCTGCAGGGCAGTAATGAGTTTCCGGCGAATGAAATCGCTTGTAATTGATCTCGATGGCCGACTGGGGGTCAGTCAGCTTCAAATGAGAGGGTTGCGATTCGTCATGGCCGATATTCGCGAGAAAAAGCGATGACGGCCGATCGAAGGTCACTCGTCCATCCGGTTTCTCGTACTGGATGGCATGGCATTGATCATAGGACTTGAGCTGCTCGTGGTCTTTGCGATGAGAGAGGGTCCATGGACTTCGTCCTTTGGCGACCCAGAGTTCATAGGCTGCATTGAGCATTCCCGGCCAGAATCCGTGATGAAATCCTGGGCGAACATTGCGTACGCGATATAACTCGCTCCAGACCCAACTGTTTTTCAGGGCAGTGGCGTATTGGGTACATTCCTTTTCCCCTATGTCAGGTGACAAAAGAAAGTCGCCCAGGGCTTCTGCAGCCACCATCCCGGATTTAAGAGCTGTATGACTTCCTTTGATGCGTGGAACGTTCATGAATCCTGCTGCATCGCCCACCAGGATACCGCCGGGAAAAGTGAGTCGTGGAATGGACTGCCACCCCCCTTCGGACAGGGCCTTGGCTCCATAGGCAATGCGCCTGCCATTTTCAAAGATGTGACGCAGGGCGGGATGGGTCTTGAAACGCTGAAATTCTTCAAAGGGGCTTAGGGAAGGATTGGAATAGTCCAGCCCCACAACAAAGCCAACTGAAATCTGGTTGTTGTCCAGATGATAAATCCAGCCTCCTCCATAGGTATCTCGGGTCAGGGGCCAGCCAACGGAATGGGTGACCTGACCCTTTTGATGACACGACGCATCGGTCTCCCATATCTCCTTCAGGCCAAGGCCATAGGTTTGTGGTTCGCCATACTGGTCCAGGGAAAACTTTTCCATTAACACGCGGGTCAGGGAGCCTCGGCAGCCTTCTGCAAACACGGTTTGTCTGGCCAATAACGCCATTCCTCTTTGGAAATGGGGGCCGGGTTGGCCATCCCGAAGCAGTCCCATATCGCCCGTGGCTACACCTACCACGGCTCCCTTGTCGTCGTACAGGATTTCGGAGGCGGCAAATCCGGGATAAATTTCCACCCCCAGGGCCTCGGCCTCTCGCGCCAGCCAACGACAGACCTGACTCAGACTGACAATGAAGTTCCCATGATTTTGCATGGCTTCAGGGATTGGAACGGACCAAGCGCGGGTACGTGTCAGAAAAACGAATTGGTCACTGGTGACCGGGACATGTAACGGCGCCCCCCGTTTGGACCAGTCGGGCAACAGCTCAGTCAGGGCCCGTGGATCCATGACAGCACCAGACAAAACATGTGCTCCCACTTCCGATGCTTTTTCAAGCACGCAAACGGACAGATCCTGACCTCTTTCAGCTGCAGTTTGTTTGAGCCGAATGGCGCAAGCCAGGCCTGAAGGGCCTGCACCGACGATCACCACGTCGTAGTTCATTGATTCACGTGCAGTCAACAGCGCTCTCCGGGGGGAAAAGACAGGAGATTATAAACGTCTGTTCAGGACAAGACGAATGCTGTCCACAAGCTCTGTTGCAGTCAATCCAATGGGACCAAGTCCCACGTCTACGCAATATTCCGCAGCCAATCCGTGAACATATGTGGCCAATAGTACGGCTTGAACCGGGTTAGCCATCTGGCAAAGGAGTGCGCCAATGGCACCAGCCAGCACGTCTCCCGTTCCGGGGGCAGACAATGCGGCATTACCAGTTGAATTGATCCACCACTGGCCATCGGGTTGCGCAATGATCGAACCACAACCTTTGAGGACAACGGTACAGTTGAAGCGGCTGGCCAATTGAAGCGCAGCATCCAGTCGTTGTGTGCTGATGTCCTGTCCGAGGAGACGTCGTGCTTCGCCAGGATGCGGTGTCATGACGGTAAAACAGTCGCGGTGGGTGACCTGCCTGGCCAGTTCTGCATTGAGGGCCAGCAAAGTGAGGGCGCCTGCATCAAGCACCAGGGGGCAAGCCATTTCAAGAATGGTGGACAAACGATCGCGGGATGACTGGTCCGGAAAAAGCCCGGGACCTGCAACAATGGCGGTGAGTGGAGGGATTCCTGACAGATCAGGGCCGGCATCCATAATTTCAGGTGGGCAGTGGCGCACGCGGTTCTCCCTTGCGAGCCATACCCGACCGGCACCACATTTGAGTGCTGCCATACCGCTCAGTATGGCAGCCCCTTCCATGTTTTCGCTGCCACCAAGTATCCCCAGACTCCCGAAATGGCCTTTGTGGGTATTGCGTTGCCTGATGGGCCAGCCACCTTCCACATCCGACAGATCAAGCAGGCTTCCGGATGATGAAATGGGCAGGCAATCCAGTTCAAGTACCGTGATTTTCCCTGCATGGTCTGGTCCATCTCCCGTATACAGGCCCGGTTTGGCCGCAATGAATGTCAGTGTGTGGGTGGCCCGCACACAAGGCTGGTGGGCAAATCCACTGTCTGAATCAAGGCCTGATGGAATATCGAGAGCGATGAGGGGGCATTTCAGGTTCTGTGAACGCCTGATCCAGTCAGCATAAGGTGACGCCGCAGGGCGGTTGAGACCAATTCCAAACAAGCCGTCAATTAGCAAGTGTGGAGAGCCCTCAGGCCAGTTATTTTCCTTGCCGGAGGTGGAAATGATCGTGATGTTGTAACCGGCATTTTTCAGGTGGGACGACATGATCCGGGCATCTGTGCCATTATTGCCCGGCCCTGCGAGTACCCAGACGGTCATGGGCGGAGGGAAGTGTTCAAAGACCCACTGGGCGGCAGCACAGCCGGCCTTTTCCATCAGGGCATCCGCAGGGCGATGGTTTTGTTCGACGAGCCGGATTTCCTGGCGCGTGAGAAGTCTCATCAGGTAACAGGGCCTTTATTCGGAAATTGAGCCATGTGTTCGGAACCATTCCTTTGGACCATGGTCAACATGCATTATGACGCTCCAAACCACTATTGAAAACTTTTCAACGCTGTATACTGGCGGGCCAGAAGCTACCGTGGGAGGAAGGCAGCACGTACGATGCCAGGTTCCCGGCACCGGGGAGCCTGTGCGTTCACAACACCTCAGTACCATGGATGGCATGACGGATCGCGATATTGATCAAAAACTGGTTGAACAGGCCCAGGCAGGCAACAAAAAAGCATTTGAGCTTCTTGTTGCCAAGTACCAGCGCAAGCTTTTGCGGTTGGTCAACCACCTCGTGCGTGATCCCGGCGAGGCCGAGGATGTTACCCAAGAGGCGTTTATCAAGGCATATCGGGCGTTGGCTTCCTTTCGGGGAG
>JAJZEL010000019.1 GCA_021828575.1 Pseudomonadota bacterium | reverse complement strand
CTACCGCCAAGAAAGGGATTGAGCCCGGCCAGATTGACGGCCACGGTCGTGGCCTTGGGCCGCACCCGCAACACGGCTCCTTCCCGGATGGCATCCAGAAGCACTTCCTGCGTCAGGGGCCGCCCGTCCTGCAACCGGGCCTCCAGGGCATGACGCAGGTAAACCAGCATCACCACGCCAAATTCGGAAGCCACACCGGCCAGTGCGATGAATCCCACTCCCGTGGCAATGGACAGGTTGTCATGCAACCAGTACAGCAACCAGATGCCGCCTGTCAGGGCAAACGGCAGCGTGGCCATGATCAGCGCCGCTTCGTCGGCGCGCCGAAAGGTCAGGTACAACAACACGAACAGAATCAGCAGAGTAGCCGGAACCACGACCCTGAGTCGCGCATTGGCCCGCTCCATGTATTCGAACTGGCCGGAAAAGGAAACGGCCACGCCCGGTGCCAGATGAACCTGGCGAGCCAGGGCCACACGCAGGTCTCGCACCACGGACGCCAGGTCACGCCCCTGTACGTCCACGTATACCCAACTGGCAAGCCGGCCATTCTCGCTGCGCAACATGGACGGACCATTGGCGTAGTCCAGGTTGGCAACCGTTCCCAGCGTGATCCATGGGCCTGCGGCCGTGATCAGGGGAAGTTGTCTCAGGGCTTCCAGCGTATCTCTTTCGTCGCGCGGATAGCGCACGCTGATGGGGTAACGCGCAGTTCCTTCCACTGTTTCCCCGATCACTTCACCACCAATCAATGAAGTCACCGCCGTTTGCACGTCACGGACGTTGAGCCCATAGCGGGCTGCGGTTTCACGATCCATGTCCACGTCGATGTAGCGCCCGTCAGCCACCCGCTCGGCGAAAGCGGATGACACGCCCGGAACGGTTTTGGCCACGCGTTCCACTGCCGCAGCCATGCGTTCGATGGTGGCTGCATCGGGACCGGCAATCTTGATGCCTATGGGACTTTTGATGCCCGTGGCCAGCATGTCGATGCGGTTTCGTATGGGAGGCACCCACACATTCGACAGTCCCGGCACCTGAACCACCCGGTCGAGCTCAGCCACCACCTTGTCCGGAGTCATGCCCGCGCGCCACTGGTCCCGTGGCTTCAACCGGACCGTGGTTTCAAACATTTCGAGCGGTGCCGGATCCGTGGCGGTTTCGGCCCGTCCCGCCTTGCCAAACACGTGTGCCACCTCCGGGACCGTCCGGATGAGTCGATCGGTCCGATCTAGCAATTCCGAGGCTTTCCCCGCCGACAGACCGGGCAGGGCCGAAGGCATGTACAGCAGATCGCCTTCATCCAGCGGCGGAAGGAACTCGCCTCCCAGGTGGGTCAATGGCCAGGCCGTGGTTGCCAGAACCACCAAAGCCAGCACGAGTGTGCTGACAGGATGGCGCAATACGATTTCCAGCAGGGGGCGGTATCCGGCAATCAGCCACCGGTTGACCGGATTGGCCTGCTCGGCAGGAATCCGCCCACGAATCCAGTAGCCCATGAGGACAGGAACCAGGGTGATGCCCAGGATGGCGGCGCCTGCCATGGCGTAGCTTTTCGTGAAGGCCAGCGGACTGAACAACCGTCCTTCCTGGGCCTGGAGGGTCAGGACTGGCAGAAAGGACAGGGTGATGATGAGTAAACTGAAAAAAAGCGCAGGACCCACTTCCACGGCGGCTTCAGTGATGATGTTCCAGCGCATGGGTTCATCCGGTTCCAGCCCCGGGTGGGCATGGTGCCATGCCTCGATTTTCCGGTGGGCGTTCTCGATCATGACCACGGCCGCATCCACCATGGCCCCCACGGCAATGGCCAACCCCCCCAGGGACATGATGTTGGCATCGATGCCCTGATGACGCATGAGAATGAAGGCCGTCAATACGCCCAGCGGAAGCGAGATGATGGCCACCAAAGCTGAACGGAAATGCCGGAGGAACAGTCCACACACCAGAGCCACCACGATGAATTCCTCCAGCAGCTTGTGGCGCAGGTTGTCCAGGGCGCGATCGATGAGCTGGCTGCGATCATACGTGGGCACGATGTCCACTCCAGGGGGCAGGCTCCCCTGCAGGGCTTCGAGTCTTGCCTTGACGGCAGTGATGGCTTCCCGCGCATTTTTGCCGGAACGCAGGATGACCACCCCCCCTGCCACTTCACCCTCGCCATCCAGTTCGGCAATCCCGCGCCGCATTTCAGGCCCCAGCCGGATGCTGGCCACATCTCCCAACAACACCGGAACGCCCGAACGCGTCGTGGCCAGCGGCACATGGCGAAAATCCTCCAGGGTTTTCAGGTAGCCTGTGGCTTGCACCATGTATTCTGCCTCGCCCTGTTCCACCACAGCACCGCCAGCCGCCTGGTTGCCATTGCGCAATGCCCCGATCACCTGGTCCTGCGTGACGTGAAAGGCGGCCAGCCTGACCGGGTCGAGCACCACCTGGTACTCCTTCACCATGCCACCCACGGAAGCCACCTCGGCCACGTCAGGTACGCTTTTCAGTTCATACCGGAGAAACCAGTCCTGCAGGGAACGCAACTGCGCCAGATCATGATGGCCGCTACGGTCCACCAGCGCATACTCGTAAATCCAGCCCACGCCCGTGGCATCCGGCCCAAGGGTTGCCCTGGCTCCGGCCGGCAGGCGACCCTGTATCTGCTGGAGGTATTCCAGCACGCGCGCACGCGCCCAGTACGGATCGGTGCCTTCATCGAACAACACGTAAATGAAGGAATCGCCAAAAAAGGAATACCCCCGAACGATTCGGGCTCCGGGCACGGACAGCATGGTGGTGGCCAAGGGATGGGTCACCTGGTCTTCCACGATCTGCGGTGCCTGTCCCGGCCACGAGGTGCGCATGATCACCTGCACATCGGAAAGATCGGGCAGCGCGTCCACTGGCGTGGTACGCAGGGCCCAGAGTCCCCAGGCAGTCAGGGACAGCGCAGCCAGCAACACCAGGAAACGGTTGGCAATGGACCAGCGGATCACTTGGGCGATCATCGGGCAGCCCCTGCCTTTTCCATGCGCGCCAGCACTCCCTTGAGGCTCGCTTCCGAATCGATCAGGAACTCGCCCGACACCACCACGCGCTCGCCTTCCTGCAACCCCGACAGCACTTCCATCTGCCCTCCGGCTTCACGTCCGGTGGTCACTTCCGCAGGCATGAAATGGCCATCCTGTCCCGCAACGATGACCACGCGGCGATGGCCGGTGGCGATCACTGCATCCGCAGGCACGAGCAGGCGAGGCGTTGCCTGCGACGGTTTCAGGTCAACCTGCGCATACATGCCGGGACGCAGCCTGCCCCCGGGGTTGGGCCATTCGATGCGCACCTGCAGTGTCCGGGTCGTGGGTTCCAGCACGGGAAGCAGGGCCGCAATGCGTCCGGTGAACACCTGACCGGGCCAGGCGGTCAGGGTGGCACGTACCGGCTGTCCGACGGTCAGTCCATCGGACAGCGCTTCCGGAACCTCCGCATTCAGCCAGACGCTGCCGATACCGTTGATGCGGGCCAATGTCTGGCCTGGCAGGAGGGTCATGCCGGCGCGAACGCCCAGCTCCTGAAGCACACCCCCCCGGGGAACCGTGATGGTCAGCACTGCCTGGGGCATGCCCCGTGCGTCCACCTCCTTCACCTGTCCTTCCGTCATGCCCAGTTGCAACAGGCGCATGCGCGCAGCATCGGCAAGCTCCGTTTCGCCTGCCTTTCGCAGGGCCAGATACTCGGCCTGGGCCCCGTACCATTCGGGCACCCGCATGTCCACCAGGGCGTCGCCCGCCGCAAGGATGTCGCCAGGCGACCAGTCGTAGACCTTCTCCACCCATCCGGCAGTACGGGCCTGAATGACGGTGACCAGGCGATCATCAAATGCCAGCGTTCCCGCCACCCGGAGGGTCCGGTCCAGGGTTCCCTTTGCCACGGCGGCGTATTTCACGCCCGTGTTCTGCAACAGACGGGGGTCGATGAGCACTCCGGAATCCGGGGCCCTTCCCGTATCCTCGGCATACATGGGCACCAGGTCCATGTCCATGAAAGGAGACTTGCCTGGCTTGTGAAAATGCTGGTCCGGTTTCATGGGGTCGTACCAGTACAGTACCGGCCTGTCATGGGGAGTAGCCGGGGCAGACACGGCCTTCGGAGGTTCCATGGGCGTCATGCCACGATGACCCAACAGGTAGCCTCCAACTCCTCCCGTGACCACCAGCAGGACGCCTGCACCCCAGCGCACGAAATGCCTTTGAAAATTCATGGCAGGGCCTCCTCGGAAAGGTATCTCAGCGTGGTTTCCGTGGCGGATCGCCGCTCTTCCAGATCGATCCGTTTCATGCGGGTGTCCAGCAGATCACGGCGGGAGTCCAGTACGGTGGCCAATGGCTCCCTGCCCGACCGATAGGCCGCCATGGCCAGCTGCAATCTTTCGTGACGCAGGGGAAGCCATTCCCGATCCACACGTCCGATCTGCCGGTTCAACGCTTCCTCTTCAGCCAGGAGGGTTTCCAGTTCCACTTCATGCTGGCGCAGCATGGCCTCCTTTTCCTCCGTCACCTGTTCGGCTTCCTTTTTTCTGGCTGCGATCTGAGGGTCCTGCCGGGTGTGTGAAAACACGGGCAAACCAAAGGTGAACTGCACGGACACCATGTCACCAAAAGCCGGTCCCCTGTGCAGATAATCCAGCTCGACTCCCCAGTCCGATTTCTTGCCCGCCTCTGCCAATGCCACTTCTGCTTGCGCAGAAGCTTCTTTGGCACCATATACGGCAATGTCGGGGTGTTGTTCCAGATGGTGGTGCAAATGCTCCGCATGCACCGCATAAACCGGCAGTTCTCCCGTCAGTGGCTGGTAAGCCGCAGGGCCGATCCAGCGCGCCAGTTCGGCGCGGGCAGCAGCAATGTTGCGCTGTAATTCATCCCGTTGGTCCGCCAGTCTGGCGGCTTCCAGACGGGCCTGCACACTTTCTGCTGCCATGTCCTTGCCGGCCTTCAGTTGTGCTGACGAGGCCATGCCCTGCAAACCGTTGTCTGCGTCGAGCCGGTCCAACAAGTCACGACGCTGTTCGGCGTAATACACCCCGAGCCAGGCCAGCATGACCTGGCGACGCACATTCAGGCGCTCCAGTACCAGCTCCATGTCTGTTCTGGCCACGCGGGCTTCCGCCAGGCGCCGTTCTGCTTCCCGCTTGTCTCCATTGACCACATCCTGCACCACTCCCACATGCTGCATGGTCATGAAGTCACGGGTGGCACTCCAGGCTTCCGACCCCTGCACAGGCAGGTTGTCCACACCCACCACCAACCGGGGGTCGGGCAGTTCACCTGCGGCGATCCGGGAGGTGCGTGCCGCCATGGCGGAATCCTGGCGTGCCCTGAGCTCGGGAGCATGTGCTTCTGCGAGGTCGATGGCTTCGTTGCAGGTCAGCGCTCGGGCAGTGGATGCCCCGATGATCAGCGACAACGCCAATGCAATACGAAAACAGGAAAAAACCGTGGGTCCGGACATGGAAAAACCCTCTGATGAATGACGATGCAAAACGCCATGCACGGGCATGACGCGGCAAGGCACATCAGGGAGAAATCAGATCCGGAATGTCTGGAAGCGAATACGGATGGGCGGCGAACGGCTGACTGAACCACCAAACCAGCCAGGGTCGAAGCGGCGTCCGGTGTGTGCTGCCAACTGACGCGGCATTTCAAACAAGGCCACCAGGCCGGAAAGCGGCATGTGGGTCGTTCCTGACTGACTGGCCTGGGAAGGTTGGAGACAATGGTCACGACACACCTGAGACGCCGGCCCCTGGTTTTTTTCAGCGGGCCTGTGGCCTGTCATTTCCTGGCATTCCATGCCTGCCACAGGCGCAGATGGAACGACGACAGCAAACGACGATGCTTTCATCATGGGGCACGCATGGGCCGCAACGAGGCACTGGCTTACCAGGACGACAGCCATGGCCCACAGGGACACCCAGCGATGGAAACCTTTTCTTCTCACGATGACGGCACTCTAGCAAGGGCCCCCAGGGTTTGCAACTTTCACTGCCTGCGATGTTCTTTTGCGAAGCTTTGGGCCTTTATGAAAGGGAATGGCGTTTCGTCGATGTGGACCACCTGACCCCTCTTGAGCGTGCCCTGATCGAGCGACTGAAAAAAAAGTAGGGCATGGGGTGCTGAATGTTTGAGCGCTCTTGCCATCGACAGGTGGCTGCGGTTCTGTCTTCCATGTCAGCGGAATTTCTGCGTGACACGCGCTGCTATTTTGGCAACCTGCTTTCCAGCTCCAGCCAGAGGCACTTTCCGCCGCTGGCCTTCTGAATCTGTTCCATCTGCTGCATGTGGGCGTCCAGTTCCTCCAGCGTGGCCATCTGGATCTTCAGTGGCACCGCTGGGCGCTGGAATGCAACACTCCCGACTCCGGCATGGACAGGGTCATCCATGAGCAGGGCGTCCTGACCCCGGGTCATGGCCAGGTACACATCCGCCAGCAATTCGGCGTCCAGCAGCGCACCGTGGTAGGTGCGTCGGGAATTGTCCACGGCATAGCGCTCGCACAGGGCGTCCAGGGAATTGCGTTTTCCAGGATGCCGCTCGCGTGCCAGCATGAGCGTGTCAGTCACGTCCGGGCACAGGTGGCTCAGGGGCTCGCGCCCCAGCGTGACCAGTTCGTGGTCGAGAAACCCCATGTCGAAGGCCGCATTGTGAATGATGAGCGGGGCACCCTCCACGAACGCCAGAAACTCGTCCACAATCTCCCCGAACCGGGGTTTGTCCGACAGAAATTCCGTAGTGAGGTTGTGCTTTTCCAGGGCACCCGGATCGCTGTCCCGTCCTGGATTGAGATATTGGTGAAAATGACGCCCGGTACGGCGCCGTGACACGATTTCCACCAGACCGATTTCCACTACGCGGTGCCCGGTGGCCGGATCCAGCCCCGTGGTTTCCGTGTCCAGCACCACTTTTCTCATGCTGCCCGTCCGCGCGCTATCCCGGCATTGGCCAAACCATCCGCCCGCTCATTGTCCGGATGACCGGCATGACCCTTTACCCAGTGCCATTCCACCTGATGACGTCGTGCCTCGTCCACCAGCGACTGCCAGAGGTCAACGTTCTTGACAGGCTGTCTGGAAGCCGTGCGCCAGCCATTGCGCTGCCAGCCCTTGACCCACTCGGTCATGCCCCGACGCACATATTCGGAATCCGTATACAGGTTCACCCGGCACGAACGCTTCAGGGCACGCAGCGCCTCCAGAACAGCCATGAGCTCCATGCGATTGTTGGTGGTGGAGAGTTCGCCCCCACACAGCTCTTTTTCCTGGTCGCGAAAACGCAACAGCGCTCCCCAACCACCTGGGCCAGGGTTCCCCTTGCAGGCTCCATCCGTATAGATGTCTACCTGGTCTTCGACACCATCGGTCAAGAGGGCTTGCCTCCGGTGGGACGGGGACCAGGCACCAGAGGCACCACGTTGTTGCTTGCGGAACGACTCACGGCACTGACCAGGACAGGTTCGGGCTTGACCCGGTTCCAGCGGGGAGTGATGAGGCGAACGCCCTGCACCCGCTTGATGGCTTCCATCATGTAGACACCCCCTCCCACCCCCCACCAGCGGTCACCTGCCAGCTCCATGAAACGCAGGCGCCGGCGCCAGCTTTCGCTGACGAAAGGCGGAGCATAGGCCCAGAAACGACCACGGTTGACCTCGAACCCCAGCAGAGCCAGCCAGTCCTTGAGGCGGGTCAGCGACAGGAAATGGCCGCACCAGGGATAGCTGCGCCGATCCAGGGTCAGCCACTGTCGCAACCCCCAGAGACTTCGGGGGTTGAATCCCGTGATCAGCAACCGGCCTTCGGGCACGAGGACCCGGTCCATCTCCCGCAGGATGGCGTGGGGATGGGATGAAAACTCCAGTGAACG
>JAJZEL010000239.1 GCA_021828575.1 Pseudomonadota bacterium | reverse complement strand
GATTCAATGGATATGGGATGATTTATCAACAAGGATTTTGCTAGAAGACGGTTGGTACTACTACTGGGGGCAGGTCACACCGGCATATGATCCAACGTGAGGGCTCTACGGGAAACCTGCTACAGCGAGCTGTATCCAAGTCGAGAGATGCCTGGTGCAGTTCCCATCTTCTAGCTTAAAATCCCTCGGCCTAAACAGCCGTACCGGTTCGACCCCGGTCTCGGGCACCATCCTTTTTGCAATCGTCTTCGCATCGCCATCCATTGATCTTCAAATTAATCCGGGGTTAGTTGCCCGGCATCATCGACTTCAGTTTGGCAGACTCCGGATGACAGAATTTCCTTGCCATTCGGGATACCTGATGACACGACAGTGGACTCATTCAAAA
This sequence comes from Pseudomonadota bacterium, assembly GCA_021828575.1. GTDB lineage: Bacteria > Pseudomonadota > Gammaproteobacteria > Burkholderiales > Ferrovaceae > JAJZEL01. The sequence continues at coordinate 7,557 of JAJZEL010000239.1, read as the reverse complement.
AAGCAGGCGAACTCTCGTCCAGGTGTAAATGCAGCCACCATTGCCTGGGAAGGACGTTCTTCAGATAGGGTCAGATAGCATGGCAGCCCCCAGCATACCGGCATGATCATTCGCCGTGCTGACCTGTACCTGGATTTTCCCCCTTAATGCAGGAATCAAATGAGAATTCAGGGTGGACAAAAAATGAGGTTCCATCAGTGTCCAGGCATGACTCACTCCGCCGCCCACTCTCAAATGCTTTACATCCAGCGTCTTAAATACATGTGCCATGGCAATACCCAGCAATGAAGCGCCCATCCTGAAAGCCTGTAATGCTTTTGAGTCTCCGGCAATGGCACGTTGCGCAATCTCCGGAACCCTCGCACCAGCAACCCCATAGGAAGCGGCAACGCCAGTAGCGGACACATACTGTTCCAGGCAACCATGATTTCCACAGCCGCATAGTCTTCCCCCTGGTTCCACTATCAAATGACCGATTTCCATGGCCACTCCATGCTCTCCGGAATGGGGCTTGCCGGAAAGAATCAACCCTCCTCCCACTCCGGTTCCCAAACCCACATAGATCATGGATCCTGAGGCGGTGGGTGAAAGCAGGAACTCACCATATGCAGCCGCAAGCGCATCATTTTCCAGAATGACTGGTCTGTTGAAATATGCATTCAGGGGAGTGACAAGATCCACGTCTATCAATCCCGGTAAATTAGGGGACAAGGAAAGACGATGTGTGAGTGGATGGATGAATCCGGGAAATGCGAGGCCAATTGTCCTGACCTCAGGAAATTGTGTAAGAGGCTTTTCTATGGACAGACTCAGTATGCTCAATATTTTTTTCAGGGCTTCCGCAGGTTGAGACTCATGACAGAGGTCAGCCAGTCTTGCTTCCTGCCGGTATTCCCACAACAGCGAATGCCCTGAAAAGACGCCCGAACGAATATTGGTTCCTCCAATGTCCAATCCAAGTCGAAGATTCTCTCCTTTCATACGACATCCAGACTGACCACAATGGATTTTCCTTTGGCTGGTGACGGCCAGAACAAACGAAGCGTGAGTGCCTGCATGATTTTTTCAAACCCCGCTTCTGACTGGGAAACGCTGAAGCAGGGGCCAGTAACCAGCAAGGCAGGATGGTTGCAATGGAGTTGAAGGACACCGCCGAGTATCTTGTCATGCAGCTCGAGCGCTGTACAATTGTCATGTCGCAATGCCTGACCAAATCCTCCAGGCACATGGCCCCCTATTTGAAAAAATCCGGCAGGCCCATCACAACTGGGCATGGCCAAGTTAAGCTCAACCTCGAATCCTGAGTCCTCTGACCAATCACCAAAATCATATTGGACCTGAATTGATCTGCCTTTGAGGGTATACCGTTTTTCCACACCATTATCCGGCAACGCTGTGAAAGAGATTGATTGCAGGGAATGTCTGACTGGAGTGATTTCATAAAAAACGGGGGTTTTTTCGTCTCCTATGATCTTGTGCTCCATAAAAATACCTCTGGGCCACTGATCCATCACCATGTCCTCAAGCTGGATGTCGTGCTTGAAGCTGATCTTTTCGTGGGGATTTGAAATGCCTTCTCCGTTAAAAACCGGATTTTCCTTCAAGAGTGCCAGGTGATGATAATGTTCTTCCCTCCGGGTTAATGTATCCGCAAAGTTGTGATGCAGACGATAGTCATCCAGTTCCCTGAGGTCCGCTCGCGCTCCTCCTCGCACCACCAACTGCATGGCTTCATTTTTAATGAAGTGCTCCACATGCCCATCCAGATCGAGATCCTCTGAAAAAAGGAGTTCTCGGGGGGGAGCTGCCTGGTCCAGCAAAGCTTCCAGATTGATCAATGCCCGATAAATTGCACGCCTCAAATGCGGCAAGTACAGTCCACCGAACAGGCCATGCCAGTAAGCATCATTGGCTTGTGCTTCATATAAAAGAGCTTTCATTTCCGCAGTTCGTCTGGATTCCGGCATGCCATGAAGGCGGCTTGACAGCCCCAGCATTCGCTTGTGCATCCAGTTGGATTCGGGATAACGGGCCAAAAAATTTTTCCATATGCCGCCACGAATAAACGCTTTATCCTGACCGTAGTTACCCTCATCTCTTGATCTTTTGACTAGCTGAGCATAACGGTGGGCAGCGTCGGAGGGCAATGACCACTCATTCATTTCTATATAGGAAGTGGTGGGCAGGTAAATCACCCCTGAAGTTCTTTCTTTCTCGTGATAATCCTGATACCTCATTGGCTCAATGAATGGGGATTCAAGCACTCCTCGTATAAAACTTTCAAGCCACCCCTTTGTATAGACCCATTCATAAGTTTCTGGCCATATCCCAAATTTTTCGATGTCATCGAAATAAATCGCTGCTGGCATTTGACCACAATCAGCCAGGGTCTCCAGATGGCGAATGGCTTCGTCAGCAGGCGAAAAAGGAAGGCGGTAGCGCAATTCTTCGGAAATGGGGAATACATCCAGTCGTCGGCCATCCTCTTCTGTGCTGAAAAAACCTTTCAGGGCGGCCTGCTGAACCCCTGTACATAAAAAGTGATAATCGTCCACAGTCACATATCGAATACCGGAATCCGCCAGCGATGGAATGACTGTAGAATCCCAGACACGTTCAGTCAGCCAAGCCCCTACCGGACGATATCCATATGATTTTTCCAGCAAGGTGCTCATCTGTTCAAGTTGTCCCAAGCGATCACGCACGGGAATAGAGGCCAGAACCGGTTCAGAATATCCGGCACCAAAAAGTTCTGCCTGCCCTCTGGACACCAAACGTTCCAGAAGGCGCATGTCTTCTGGATAATTTTTTTCCAAATAATCCAGTAACCATCCACTCACATGAATTGAAAAACAAAATGAAGGATATTTTTCCATCATGTGCAGAAAAGGTTTGTAGCAACGCAAGTGAGCGTCGTTCATCACTTCAGGGAAATTACCCACAGGCTGATGTGCGTGTACACCAAAAAGCAGTGCTACTGATTTATTCATGGATTCATCCGGAAGAACGCCTCATGGTACCTCCTGACTCTGCCGTCCCTCCTCCCTGACTGATGGCTTTGGTCAGATGAGCAGGTGCTGCGCAGTCGAGAAGACGGTATAAGTTGGACAGATTAAGACGAAACAATTGGTCAAATGCATTGACACTGTCTGAAGGGTTATAGTCGCCAAACCACCAGAACCAGTCCGATCCCTCACAGATGCCAAGTTGCCTGACAGCGGCGACAACTCGCTCGCCGGTCAATCGGCCTTCTTTCAACTCACGATCAAAGCACTCCTTGGCTTCCACAAGGAGATCCCAGGCCCGATTTTTTTCCGGATCCCCAATCCATGTAGTGAAATTGCCATATACCCAACTACCTGCAACCAGGCGATCCAAGTGACGAACCCCATGGTGGCATGCATTATTTGGGTCTGATATGAGATCCATGCATTCTGAAAAAGTACTGCTAACGATGAAAGGATGATCTTGCAGTGCTTTGTAGAGATGCTCAAAAAAATAATACCCGTTGTAGGGATAGTATTCCCATGCATTTTCCCCATCAAGAATGATGGTCACGATGGGATCTTCATCATCAGGGGAAGCATGGAAAATATTTTCCAGGGAGTTCATGAAATCCCTGACTGCATCCTCACTATCCCAACGCGAGTACTCAAAACCGATTTTGTCTGAAAGGCTGTCATCCCGAAAGAAACAGTGGATGGCACCTTCAGGAGACTCATACCGATAGGGGCGATAAAGATAGGAAAGCCTTGACTCATCAAAAGAAGTGGTCTGTTTTCTCAGTGTGTTGACAAGCACTCCTTCACCGCTTGCAGTCCACTCACACCCTGCCTTGATCATGACATGAAGCGAATCAGTCGAAAGTCCACCTTCAGCGGGCCAGAGGCCTCGTGCTGGCTGACCGAAATGTGCGGAATGCCTGGCAATGGCTTCCTGAACCTGTAGCAGTGCCCGGTCTCTTCCACCGGGATACTCCGTCGATTCAGGCAATGAAATATCTGGCAAGGCTTCCCTCGCCGCCTCAAAATCAAGCAACAGGGGGAGAATGGGATGATGATAGGGAGTAGTGGAAATTTCCACTCGACCTTCCTCTTTCAACGTCCGGTATCTTGGAATCAGTTCACTGATCACCTCACCCATCATGGAGAAAAGTTCTTTCCTTTGGCCAATGGAATACTTGCCCTCCTGAGCCATCAGTTTCTGAACCAATGGGTAGTTTCTTCTCACGCTCTCACCTGTCCACGCCAGGTGATACCAGACCAGCAGGTCTGCGAGAAATTGTCCAGAGAGATATTCAAGACACGGCTCAAGCCCTCCCTGTACTGTTTCATATACCCCCAGAAGACGTTTGTACCCAGGAAAAGGCAGCACCATCTTTTCATGATTACATCGAAAACAGGCTTGTATGAGCAACCGCCTCGTTTCAGGGAGAAAATCATCCAGCTCAGGGTTGATCAATGCTGCGAGCAGAGGATCGCGAATTTCGCCTGTCAGAAACTGTTGTCGATAATCTTCCAGTTGCTCCAACAAAGTGGGCACAAAATTGACGACAGCAGCCACAGAAGGGTGACGTTCAAGGTGCCAGGCCATGTCGGTGTAATCTTTCAGGGCATGGAGGTACGTCCATGGAAGAACGAATTGTCCCGTCAGGACATTCCGATAGTCGGGCTGGTGCATATGCCAGCACATGACCAGACGAAGGGATCGTTCGCGTGCCATGATGTGCTTTTTCAGGATTTCAGCGCTTTTAACATGTCCTGATTCACCAGGACCACCCCTTTGGCCGAGACTGAAAATCGGCGCTTGTCCGCATCAAGATCGACCCCCACCTGAAAGTTGTCCGGAATAAGGCATCCCCTGTCCACAATCACTTTTTTGAGCACTGAATTCCTGCCAACCCTCACATTAGGTAAAAGAATGCTGTCCTCTACCAGAGAGTTTTCATTCACATGGACATCGGAGAACATGACGGACCGTCTGACGGTACCGCCACTGATGATGTCTCCCCCTGACACAAGGGAATCCACAGCATGGCCTCGCCTGCCGTCTTCGTCAAAAACAAACTTTGCCGGAGGCAATTGTTCCTGATAGGTCCAGATGGGCCAACTCTTGTCATAAAGATTCAAATCTGGAACAACTTTGGTCATTTCCATATTGGCATCCCAGTAAGCATCAATGGTTCCTACATCTCGCCAGTAAGCTTCAATGTTTGGTTCGCCTACACAGCTGTCGGAAAAACGATGAGCATAAACCCGGTATCGAGGGACAAGCCATGGAATGATGTCAATGCCGAAATCATGAGCCGAATTGGGATTCTGGGCATCTCGAGCAAGTTGTTCATATAGGAAATCAGTATTGAACACATAAATCCCCATGCTAACCAGTGAACGATCTGCATCATCAGGAATAGCGGAAGGGTTATCGGGTTTTTCATTAAAGGCAATGATGCGATCACCTTCATCAACCGTCATGACCCCAAAGGCCGTCGCATCCTGCCTGGGGACGGTCAGACATGCAATGGTCATGTCCGCCTGGGTACTGACGTGGGCGGCAATCATTTTTCCATAATCCATCTTGTAAATGTGATCCCCTGCAAGAATGATCACATGCCCAGCTTCGTGCGTTTTCAGAATATCGATGTTCTGAAAAACGGCATCGGCTGTACCCTTGTACCATGCCTCTTCCACTCTCTGTTGAGCCGGGAGAAGCTCGACAAATTCATTGAATCCGGCATGCATGAAACTCCAGCCATGCTGGATGTGCTGTATAAGACTATGCGCTTTGTACTGAGTCAAAACCCCGATGCGTCTGATGCCGGAATTGATGCAGTTAGACAAGGGAAAATCAATGATTCTGAACTTTCCACCAAACTGTAGAGCAGGCTTTGCGCGCCATTTGGTCAGTTCCTTGAGCCTTGAACCGCGCCCTCCAGCCAGAATCAATGCAATTGTATTTTTTGTCAGCGCGCTGATGAAGCGCTCGGAGGCATGATCTCTTGGATACATTCAAAGGCTCTCCCTAATTGATCCGATGACTAGCAATTAATACAGCATAGCGCTTCGACCCATTATAATGAATTCCAGTTCATCAAATGTGATGTTATGCAAGCCATGACCCTCTTACCTGCTATATCCCTTCAGAACTCATTTTTGGCGGCACGTCTTCATGATCCATTTGATTTCCTTGGGTTGCATGAACAAGCTGGAGCATGGATATTTCGCGCCTTTCACCCTTGCGCATCTCAGTGTGAAATATGGACGGAACAATGGACCCCCTTGCAACGAATACACGAAGACGGTCTGTTTTTTTGGCATGGAACTTCTGCGCCGCAGCACCCCATTAGACTTCGTTGTCTGGAAAACTCGCAATGGCGCGAACTGATAGACCCATACAACCTGCCTCCGGTCATTAGCGAACATGACATTTATCTGTTTCAGGAGGGCAAGCTTCTTCAATCTCATCGCGTGCTCGGAGCACACTCAAGGACACATGCGGGAGTTCAGGGTGTAAGTTTTTGTGTCTGGGCTCCTAACGCTGAAAGAATTAGCGTCATAGGTGACTTCAATCGCTGGGATGGTCGGGTTCATCCCATGCGAGTTCGAGGTTCAAGCGGACTGTGGGAACTTTTCATCCCGGGACTGGCACCAAACCAATTATACAAATTCGAAATTCGCAACAGAACCTCGGGGGAAATTCTGATCAAGACAGACCCCTACGGTTTTTCATTCGAGCATCGTCCAGGCACTGCCGCAAGAATCACAGCTCAGGAATTCGCATGGAGCGACAAGGACTGGATGAATGAACGTTCAACGCGTGACTGGCTTCATGCTCCCATGAATGTTTATGAAGTGCATCTGGGTTCCTGGAAAAAACCGACCCATGGTGAATTCTTCAACTTTCGCGAAATAGCCCATGAATTGCTGACTTATGTGATTGAAATGGGATACACCCATCTGGAATTGATGCCCATCACCGAACATCCTCTGGATGAATCCTGGGGTTATCAAACCACAGGCTATTTTGGCGTCAGCAGTCGTTTCGGCCATCCTGACGATTTCAGATACTTTGTCAATCAATGTCATCTTTCAGGCATAGGCGTCCTACTAGACTGGGTCCCCGGACATTTCCCCAAAGACTCGTTTGCATTGGCTCGGTTCGATGGCAGCGCTCTTTATGAACATGAAGATCCCAGACTGGGAGAGCATCAGGATTGGGGCACTTACATTTTTAATTATGGTCGACGTGAAGTGCGAGGATTTCTGATCAGTAATGCCCATTACTGGTTTTCCGAATTTCATGTAGATGGATTACGGGTAGATGCAGTGGCCTCCATGCTTTACCTGGACTATTCGAGAAAGGATGGGGAATGGCTACCCAACAGACATGGTGGGCGAGAAAATCTGGACGCCCTGGATTTTCTCAGGGAAGTCAATGTGATGGTTCATGAGCACTTCCCTGGTGCCTTGACCATGGCAGAGGAATCCACCTCATGGCCGATGGTCTCACGGCCTGTTTATCTTGGTGGCCTTGGCTTTTCCATGAAATGGAACATGG
>JAJZEL010000081.1 GCA_021828575.1 Pseudomonadota bacterium | reverse complement strand
TTGCCTGACAATGCTCCGGACGATCAGTCAAGGGTAGTGACTCCTCTGGATGCGTGGCGGGCTGGGGCCAGTTATCTGGTCGTTGGACGGCCCATTACACAAAGTCAGGACCCTTCAGTGACGCTTGAGCGCATCAATCGGATGCTTGAACAAAACTAATAAAAGAGTCATCACAAATGATAATATACGTTATTGGAACAGGTTATGTAGGTCTCGTGAGTGGTGCCTGTCTGGCTGAGGTGGGTAACCATGTTTTATGCCTGGATGTGAACCCGGAAAAAATCAAGATCCTGCGCGAGGGTGGAATTCCAATTCACGAACCTGGATTGGAAAGCATGGTGCAGAGAAATGTGATGGCGGGACGTTTGAGCTTTACCACAGATGTGGCGGAAAGCGTTGCATATGGTCAGGTTCAGTTTATCGCAGTGGGAACACCGCCAGATGAAGATGGTTCTGCGGATCTCAAACATGTGGTGGCCGCGGCACGAAATATCGGTCAGTACATGAATTCAAGGCTTGTGGTCGTAGACAAATCCACTGTTCCTGTGGGGACGGCTGACAAAGTCAGACAAGCCATTCAGGAGGAGCTGACTCGCCGTGGGGCTGACATTCCGTTCAGCGTGGTTTCCAATCCGGAGTTCCTGAAGGAAGGTGCCGCTGTGGAGGATTTCATGCGGCCTGACCGGATCGTGGTGGGTGCTGATGATCCCCATGCCATTGAGGTCATGCGAAATCTTTATGCTCCTTTTCAGCGCAACCATGAACGCCTCATACTGATGGATGTGAAGTCAGCCGAACTGACCAAGTATGCAGCCAATGCCATGCTGGCTACACGCATCTCGTTCATGAATGAACTGGCAATATTGGCCGAACGGCTGGGGGCTGACATCGAACGCGTTCGACAGGGCATTGGTTCTGACCCGCGGATTGGATACCAGTTCCTCTATCCGGGATGTGGTTACGGTGGTTCATGTTTTCCTAAAGATGTGCGGGCATTGCAGAGAACAGCCCAGGACAAGGGGCTTCACCTGCACATTCTCGAAGCTGTGGAAACGGTCAACCAGCGCCAGAAATCCATTCTTCTGGACAGGGTCATCAGCCGCTTTGGAGAAAACCTCAAGGGCCGCAATTTTGCCTTGTGGGGGCTTGCCTTCAAACCCAATACAGATGACATGAGAGAAGCCCCTTCCCGTGTTCTTATTGAAGGATTGCGCTCCAGAGGTGCTGTGGTCACTGCATATGATCCTGTGGCCATGCAGGAAGCTGAACGAATTTACGGGAAACCGGATGATTTCAGATTGGCGGGTTCTCCTGAAGAAGCCCTTCAGGAGGCAGATGCCCTGATCATTGTGACCGAATGGAAGGAGTTCAGAAGTCCGGATTTTGCATGTATTCGGAAATCACTCAGGCAGCCATTGATTTACGATGGGAGAAATCTTTACGAGCCCGGTCATGTCCGATCGGAAGGTCTGGAGTATTTTGGTATTGGACGCTTGTGATGACTGCCGTCGAATCTTCTCTCAATGGGTGGTCGGCTGTGCGGGTGCTTGTGGTTGGCGATGTCATGCTCGATCGTTACTGGTTTGGAGAGGTCAGTCGTATTTCACCGGAAGCCCCCGTTCCCGTGGTTCTTGTTGGACGATCTGAAGAACGACCAGGTGGAGCGGCCAATGTGGCCCGCGGGGTGGTGGCCTTGGGAGCACAATGCCATTTGCTCTCTGTTACTGGACAGGATGAGGCAGGAGAGCGGTTGCGGGAACTGTTGGAACAATCAGGAGTGAAAACGTCACTGCATCGGGATCCTGGTGTGGCTACCACAGTGAAATTGCGAGTCATTGGTCGCCAACAGCAACTGTTGCGTATTGATTTTGAAACCCAGCCTGGTCATGAAGTTCTCTTGTCCCAACTGAGCGAGTTTTCAAGTTTGCTGAAAGACATGGATCTCGTTATTCTTTCCGATTATGGAAAGGGTGGCTTGAAGCATATCGAGTCAATGATCAGGCAATGTCGAGACGCTGGAAAACCCGTTTTGGTGGATCCCAAGGGAGATGACTACCGACGTTATCGAGGCGCAACGATGATTACGCCCAATCGTACTGAATTTCGTCAAGTGGCTGGGTCATGGCAAAGCGATACGGAATTGGCGGGAAAGGCAGAAAAACTCAGACAGGCACTGGAACTGGATGCCATTTTGGTCACCCGGAGCGAAGAAGGCATGACGCTGTATCGGCAAGGAGAAGTCAGTCATGAACCAGCGCAGGCGAAAGAGGTTTTTGATGTGAGTGGTGCTGGAGACACTGTTATTGCCACACTGGGGACTGCCTTGGGGGCAGGTTTTCCAATAAGAGAAGCCATGCGGCTAGCCAATCGTGCTGCCGGTATTGTTGTGGGCAAGCTTGGTACGGCGGTGGTCACCAGAGAAGAGTTGTTGCGGGCCGATTCAAACACGCAGGAGACCTGATTCATGATGATCGTAGTCACGGGAGCCGCGGGATTTATTGGGGCCAATTTGGTGAAAGAACTCAACAGACGCGGGGAAACATCGATTCTCGCGGTAGATCACCTCAAGAAACCCGGAAAATTTCGCAATCTGTCAGGTTGTACGATTGCTGATTACATGGACAAGCAGGAATTTTTTGATCTGATTGAAGCTGATGCATTTGATCAGGACATATCTGCTGTTCTGCATCAGGGCGCTTGCTCGGACACCATGGAGCATGATGGGCGTTACATGATGATGAATAATTATCGATACACCCATCGACTGTTCCATTATTGTCAGGATCACGAGATTCCCATGGTGTACGCATCTTCAGCGTCCGTTTACGGGGCCGGGCAAAAATTTGAAGAGCGACCAGAAAATGAGCTGCCACTGAACGTTTACGGATATTCAAAACTTGCTTTCGATCAGCATTTTCGGTACTGGGAAACCCAGATGGGTTTGAATGCCCCTTGCGTCGGTTTACGATACTTCAATGTGTATGGGCCCATGGAAACTCACAAGGAGCGTATGGCCTCCGTGATTTTTCATTTTTACAACCAGTACCGTGATACTGGTCGTATTCGTTTGTTCGAGGGAACCGATGGCTATGCCAATGGGGAGCAGAGGCGTGATTTCATATCAGTTGACGATGTGGTAAAAATCAACCTCTGGTGTCTGGAGCATCCTGAAGTGTCAGGGGTTTTCAATGCGGGGACGGGAAAGAGCCGTACCTTCAATGAGGTAGCCATAGCCACCCTGAACGCTTTGAGAAAAAAGGAAGGCAGGAACACGTTGACCTTGGAGCAACTGTGTAGTGAAAACTTGATCGAATATATACCCTTTCCTGATGCCTTGAGAGGCAAGTACCAAAACTACACTGAAGCCCACATGAGCGGTCTCCGGGCAGTTGGTTATGACCAGGTTTTTTTTGATATTGATGAAGGGGTAGATCGTTACGTGTCCTGGTTGGCCGACCAATCTGCCACGTGATGTGGAGTCAACGTATCATGATTAAAACCATAGAACAATGCATTGGTGATACGCCACTGGTGCCACTGTCCAGGCTGCCTGGAAAGACCACTAACAAGGTCTACGCAAAACTCGAAGGCAACAACCCGGCTGGGTCGGTCAAGGATCGACCAGCCATGTCGATGATTCGACGTGCTGAAGAACGTGGTGAAATAAAACCGGGAGATACCCTGATCGAAGCAACCAGCGGCAACACGGGTATTGCCCTGGCACTGGCGGCTTCTTTGCGTGGATATCGCATGATACTCATCATGCCAGAGCATTTGAGTATAGAACGGCGGCAGACCATGCGTGCACTGGGAGCAGAAATCCTTCTGGTACCCAGGGAAGGAGGAATGGAAGCAGCTCGGGATCTTGCAGAAAAAATGAAAGCCGATGGAGAAGGCAGAATCCTGGATCAATTCAATAATCCGGATAATCCGCTGGCACATTACGAGTCCACGGGCCCGGAAATATGGCGTGATACCCAAGGAACCATCACCCATTTTGTTGCCACCATGGGGACGACAGGAACCATCATGGGCGTGGGTCGATACTTGAAAGAGATGAACCCCTCCGTGCAGGTCATTGGTGTTCATCCTGCGGATGGTGCGAATGTTCCAGGCATACGCAAGTGGCCTGAAGCTTACTTGCCTCTGATTTTTGATCGACGTCTGGTGGACAAGACACTGGAAGTGAGCCAGGAAGATGCGGAAAGTACCATGCGCCGGTTGGCCAGGGAAGAAGGTATTTTTGCCGGTGTGTCATCTGGAGGGGGGTGCTGGGCTGCTCTTGAAATATCACGGCAGGTAGAAAAAGCGGTCATTGTTCACATGGTTTGCGATCGTGGGGATCGGTATTTGTCTACTGGCGTGTACCCTGCGTGACCCCTGTTCTGGTTTTTGACATTGAAACCATCCCTGATTGCGAGGGATTGGTGCGTTTGCACGATTTGCCTGCGGACATGCCTTATGCTGATGTGGCTCAGTGGGCATTCAATGAACGCAAGGAAAAAACCGGAAGTGATTTTTTGCCTCATTATTTGCACCGGATAGTTGCCATTTCTTGCGCGCTTCGCGATGAAAATGGTTTCAAGGTGTGGTCATTGGGTGCGTCCGGGAATTCTGAAGAAGAGTTGATCCGGCGGTTTTTTGATGGGGTCGAGAAATATTCCCCGCAGCTGGTGTCATGGAATGGGAAGGGTTTCGATGCACCAGTACTGCATTATCGAAGTCTAATCCATGGTTTGTCTGCTCCTAGGTATTGGGATACCGGGGAAGATGATCGAGATTTCAAGTGGAACAATTATCTGTCCCGCTACCATCCAAGGCACCTTGACCTGATGGATTTTCTGGCATTGTACAATCCTAGGGCCAATGCGCCACTGGATGCGCTGGCCAAGTTGTCTGGTTTTCCCGGTAAACTGGGAATGGATGGCAGCGCTGTCTGGAAGATCTGGCAAGAGGGCGGGGTTGATGATATCCGGGCATACTGCGAGACGGATGTCATGAACACATATTTGGTGTACACTCGTTTCCAGCAGGTGAGGGGCCATGTTTCCCCAGACCAGTATCGGGAAGAAATCGGTTTTCTGCGTTCCCTGATGAATCAATGGGATGGGAAACACTGGAAAGAGTTTCTGGCAGCCTGGCGAACTTCGGAAGGAGTCGTTTCATGAGCAGCGTGACACCGAGTAATGGCAATGCCAGCAGTGCCTTGGCGCAGGCACAGCTGTCTCAACAGATCAGTGTGGCCTTGCTGAAACAAGCCCAGCAGGCCCAAGTCCAGGCGACCGTTGCTCTGGTGAACACCGTCCCGCCACCACCCCAGCAGCAACAAGGTCCCTCATCTTCAGGCAGTCTTCCCGCGCATCTGGGCCAAAACATCAACGTGACCGCCTAAGCCCTCACGGGAGACTACCCCTAAATCAGATGGTTGATGGCAGACCGCTCTTCGAGGAGTTCCTCGTAACTCTGTTTCAGACGAAGTTGGCTGAACTCACTCAGAGACAGTCCTTGCACGATACGGTACTGGCCGTTCTGGCAAGTGACCGGATAGCCAAAAAACAACCCTTCAGGAATGCCGTAGCTACCGTCTGAAGGAATGCCCATGGTGACCCAGTCGCCATCAGGCGTACCCAGTATCCAGTCTCGCATGTGACAGACAATGCCGTTGGCTGCCGAAGCCGCTGAAGACAATCCTCGTGCTTCAATGATGGCAGCTCCCCGTTTTTGAACAGTGGGAATGAAATCCCGTTCTACCCACTGAATGTCTCCCACAAGATCGGTGACCCGTTGATCTTGAATCTCCGCTTGAAAGAGGTCAGGGTACTGTGTTGTGGAATGGTTTCCCCATACCACCATTTTTTTTATGCCGGAAACAGGGGCGTTCAATTTTTTGGCGACCTGGCCCAAAGCACGATTATGATCAAGTCGCATCATGGAGCTGAAGTTGGAAGGCTTTAGTTCCTTTGCATTTTTCATGGCGATCAGAGCATTAGTGTTGGCAGGGTTACCAACCACAAGGACTTTTACATCCCTGTGGGCAACATCGGAAAGAGCCCTTCCTTGTTCCTGGAAAATGGCACCATTGATTTCCAGAAGGTCCTTGCGTTCCATTCCTTTGGAGCGTGGTCGGCTCCCTACCAGCAAAGCCACGTGGACGTCGCGAAAGGCCACTCGCGCATCATCAGTGATGACGATATCCTGCAGAAGGGGAAACGCGCAGTCCTCAAGTTCCATGAGCACACCCTGCAGCGTTGGCAGGGCTGGAGAAATGTCCAAGAGGTGAAGGCTTACAGGCTGGTCCTGTCCAAACATTCCACCACTGGCAATGCGAAATAACAGGCTGTACCCAATCTGGCCACCTGATCCGGTGACCGCCACACGCATTGTTTTTTTCATGAACCCTCCAGTTTTCTTATCATCCACCTTAGTCGCGCATCAATTCCCGGAGCACATAAGGAAGAATTCCGCCGTGGCGGAAATACTCAACCTCAATGGGTGTATCAATACGCGACAGCAGGGATATTGTCTCTGTTGAGCCATCGATTCGGCGGATGACCAGATCAAGCTCCTGCCGTGGCTGGCTAATTTCCATGACGCCCGGAATGTCGAAGTATTCGGAACCATCGAGTCGCAATGATTGGGCTGTCACACCTGCCGGAAACTGGAATGGTAACACGCCCATGCCCACAAGGTTGCTACGGTGGATTCTTTCAAAACTTGAAGCAATCACAGCCCGGACTCCCAAGAGAAAGGTGCCTTTGGCTGCCCAGTCACGAGATGATCCCGTGCCGTATTCTTCACCAGCGAAAACCAGGGTAGGAATGCCAGCACTTTTATATCTCATGGCGGCAACGTAGATGGGCAGGGTTTCACCCGTATCTGCAAACTGTGTAATGCCGCCTTCACTACCCGGAAGCATGAGGTTTTTGATGCGCACGTTGGCAAATGTGCCTCGCATCATGACTTCATGGTGGCCTCGACGTGACCCGTAACTGTTGAAGTCAGCCACTGCAACCCCCCTGGATTGCAGATATTCACCAGCAGGTGATGAGGGTTTGATCGAGCCGGCCGGGCTGATGTGGTCTGTGGTGATTGAATCACCAAAAATGCCCAGAGCACGGGCATTTTCAATGGGTTGAGGAGGGAGGGGACTTTGGGAGAAGTTCTCAAAGAATGGAGGCTCTGCAATATAGGTAGAGGAAGTCCAGGGATACACCTGACCGGAAACCGTGGGAATGTTGTTCCAGAGGGGGTTATCCTTGCCAAAATCCGTGTAGAGTTTTCGATAGGTGTGTGGGTTCGTAGCGTATTGCATGACAGATGCAATATCGGCGGGTGCAGGCCATATGTCTTTCAGGAACACGGGGTTGCCTTGCGTGTCCTGTCCGAGTGGTTCGGCAGCGAAATCAATGGTGACCCGTCCTGCGATGGCAAAGGCAATCACGAGAGGGGGGCTCATGAGAAAATTGGCTCGAATATTAGGATGGATTCTCGCTTCAAAATTGCGGTTGCCAGACAGCACGGCACAACCCACCACCTTGTGAACAACCAGGGTTTCCTCAAGTTGTGGTTCCAGGGGGCCTGCATTGCCAATACAAGTGGTGCAGCCGTAGCCAACGACGCGGAAACCAAGGGTATCCAGAGAGTCTTGAAGACCGGCCTTCTGAAGATATTCAGTGACCACACGAGATCCGGGAGCCAGAGAGGTTTTGACCCATGGGTTGACCTTCAGTCCCTTGGCCACTGCATTTTTTGCAAGTAATCCCGCCGCCAGAAGTCCTCCCGGGTTTGATGTATTGGTGCAGGAAGTGATGGCGGCAATCAACACATCACCATTGCCGATGGAGGCCTCATTTCCTCTCGAGGCGATGGGATAACGGATTGCCGCTTCCTCATCAGTCTTTCCGTATCCCCCCTCATTGAGGGGCTGCTTGAGGAGGGCGTTTATGCCAGCCTTCATCTCATGCAAGTTGATTCTGTCTTGTGGGCGTTTGGGACCTGCGACAGAGGGTTGTACGGTCGAGAGATCCAGAG
>JAJZEL010000179.1 GCA_021828575.1 Pseudomonadota bacterium | reverse complement strand
TGGACACGGCTCACGACGGTGACCTGCTGAGAAGAATCAAGGGAATCAGAAAGAAGTTCACGCAAGATGTGGGATTCCTCCCGCCGGTCATTCATATACGCGATAACCTCGAACTGCGTCCCAATGCCTACCGCATCACCCTGAAAGGTGCAGAAATCGGAGCCGGGGAAGCGTTTACCGGCATGGCTCTTGCCATTGATCCCGGGCACGCCAGTGGTTCCCTTCAGGGAACGCCTACCCGGGATCCGGCATTTGGGTTGCCGGCCACCTGGATAGAGGAAGGGCTGAAAGAGCATGCGCAGGCGCTGGGATACACGGTGGTGGATGTGAGCACTGTGATTGCCACTCACCTGAGCCACCTGATCAACTCCCATTCGGCTGAGCTGTTCGGGCTTCAAGAGCTTCAGCAGCTCCTGGATCATGTGGCGAAGCAGTTGCCGAAACTGGTGGAAGACCTGGTGCCCAAGGTCCTGCCACTGGCAACGGTGCAGAAGGTGGCTCAGAACCTGTTGGAAGAAGGCATGCACATTCGCGACATGAGGACGATTCTGGAAACACTCTCGAAATATGCAGCCATCAGCCAGGATCCGGCACAACTTTCCTCATGGGTGCGCGTGGCTCTGGGTCCTGCCATTATTCAGCAGCTCTATCCCACAGGGCAGGAATTACAGGTCATTGGCATGAACAAGGATCTGGAGTACCTGCTGATTCAGGCTATGCAGGCAGGAGGCAGCGGGCAGGCTATAGAACCTGGACTGGCCGATACGCTGCTCAAGGAGGCACGGGCAGCAGCAGAAAGTCAGGAAAGGCAGGGATTGCCCACGGTGATGCTGGTTCCGGCCCAAATCAGGGAGTTGATGTCACGTTTCCTGAGGCGATCGATTCCAACACTAAGAGTCATTTCACATGATGAAGTCCCCGGATTCAAGACGGTCAGGGTGACGGCAATGGTAGGAGGACACTCATGAATGCCAAAACGTTCGTAGCATCCAGTTCCCGGGAGGCTTTGCGTAAAGTCAGAGCTGAACTTGGTGAAGAAGCCATCATCCTGTCCAACAGGAAGACGGGGAATGGAGTCGAGATTGTTGCCGCCCCACAGGAGTTCCTGGCGGAAAGGCCGCCTGCAGCGGTTTCCGTGGCAAAGGAACCGGGTCATGGATCCCAGACCGGGTTGCTGGGAGAAATACGTACATTGCACGAAGGGCTCCTGAAGCAGTTGATGCTCTTTACCACCGGACAGGAAAGACGTGGCGACCATCAGAAAGCGCGCATACAGAGAAGTCTGGTGAAAGCAGGATTCAGCGTAGCCCTGGCTAACCAGATTCTTGACCAGATGCCGGAACAGGTGGGTCTGGACTGGGTGTTGCAGGTGCTTGAAAGGAATCTGCGCAGAGTGGCGGGTGATGATGAGGTGGTGAACAGGGGGGGGGTCTATGCCCTTGTAGGGCCAACGGGTGTGGGGAAAACCACCACTACGGCAAAGCTGGCAGCACGCGCGGTATTGCGTCATGGTCCAGAGCATGTGGCCATGGTCACGACGGACAGTTATCGGGTGGGAGCCTTCGAACAGTTACGCATTTACGGAAAAATACTTGGCATTCCTGTGTTGTCCGTTCGCGATGCCAGCGATTTGCAATTGACTTTGTCGTCCCTGGGCCAGAAACGGGTGATATTCGTGGATACCATGGGAGTGGGGCAACGCGATTCCCGGGTGGAAGCCCAATCGGTCATGTTGGATCAGGCAGGAGTGAAGCGATTGCTGTTGCTCAATGCCACCAGCCATCTGCATACACTGGAGGATGTGGTTCGTGTATATCGTGGATCCGGACTCATGGGTTGTATCCTGACCAAGCTGGACGAGGCGGTCTCCATGGGCGGTGTGCTCGATGTGGTGATCAGGCATAAGCTGGTGATGCATTATGTGGCTGACGGTCAGCGGGTACCCGAAGATCTTCATGATGTATCGTTATCAACTCTGTTGAGATCCACATTCAGCAGCCTGGATACAGCCACTCACGTGGCAGCTGGGCATGCCCTCGATTTTCCGCAGGCAGGCGGGGTAAGACATGCATTTTGACTCGAATGATCAGGCTTCCGGATTGCGGCAACTGATCCGCAGGAATGCTGGACGCCTGTGGATCGTGGCTGGTGCCCGTCCCGGGGTGGGGGTGACCAGCTGGGTGGTGGGCTCGGCGGTCTCCCTGGCTGCCAGGGGGATGGACGTGCTCATTCTGGATGAGCAGATAACGTCCGGGAACGTGTCATCAAGACTGAAACTCAAGTCTCGTTATGATTTGCTTCAGGTGTTGCGTGGTGATGTACCCATGGCCAGCGCTTTTCTGAGGCCCGCTTCCGGACTGGGTGTACTCCCTTCAGGCAGGGCGCTTGATGCCTGTTCCGGACTGGCTCCCGACGACCGTCAACGCCTTCTGGGATTGCTCGTGCAATTGTGCTGCCAGTCCGATCTGGTGCTGGTGGATGCCAGGCCGGATGTGGGAGGGATAGTCCTGTCAGGATTGGCTGATGTGCCTGCCCGGCTTCTGGTGGTTTCCGATGCCAGCATTTCCGGCATTACGGCCAGCTATGCACTTATCAAACGCATGTACCAGCGCACGGGACTGAATCGTGTGGCGGTGGTTTTCAATCGTGTGAAAAGTGCAGAGGAGGGCATCCGACTGTTTCATAATCTGCACGAGGTTGCCATGGACCGTCTGGGAGTCCCACTGCAATGTCTGGGATACATGCCGGTTGATGAATCCATGGAACGTGCGACACAATGGGCGTATTTTGGAGCGGAAGCATCTTCCCTCGCCCCCGTCCTCAAAGTTCCTGACGATCTGTCTGCAGGATTACTGAGGGATTCATGGGAAAAGCCGGCAGGGGATGATGTTTCGCGTGATGAATGGTTGGCAAACCTTCCCCCGGAATCGATTTCTTCCAGACTTGACACATGTACACTGCAGCAGGTTTGAAAGACAAGGATCAGTGCCTGACTGAGTATGCACCACTCGTCAAGAGAATTGCATACCACCTCAAGGCGCGTTTACCCGGTAGCGTGGAGCTGGATGACATGATTCAGGCGGGAATGATCGGCTTGCTGGAAGCGGCTGACCGCTTTGACGAGTTGCGCGGCGCACAGTTCGAGACATATGCCACTCAGCGCATTCGGGGAGCCATGCTGGATGAGCTGCGCCAAACCGACTGGATGCCCCGCAATTTGCGACGAGACATGCGCCGCATCGAAACGGCCATCGGGAAATTGCAGCACCAGTTGGGCAAATCACCCAGTGAAGTGGAAATTGCTCGTGAGATGGGGCTTGCTCTTGGGGACTATCAGCAACTGCTGTTCGAATCCAGCGGCGCTCAGCTTTTGTACTATGAAGATTTTTACGACTTGGAAGACGAGGACTTTCTGGAACGCCATGAACTGGGCAATGATCCTGATCCCCTCGAACTACTGAGAAATGACAGATTTCGGTCAGCACTTGTGGAAGCCATCGACAGCCTGCCTGAACGAGAGCGGCTCCTCATGGGCATGCATTACGAACAGGAAATGAACCTCAAGGAAATTGGCGAAGTGATGGGCGTGAGCGAATCCCGGGTCAGTCAATTGCATAGCCAGGCCGTGGCTCGATTGCGCAGTCGTTTGAAAGGTCACTGATGGATCGTCTCAGTCTGTTCGGTGTCATCATAGGTCTTTTGGGGATACTGGCCGGGCAGTGGCTGGAGGGGGGACGCCTTCTGGCCCTTCTGCAGGTGACGGCATTCGTGATCGTTTTTGGCGGAACACTCGGGGCAGTCATGGTACAGACGCCAACGAACATATTCCTGTTGAGCCTCCGGATGATTCGCTGGGTATTCATGCCTCCGGTGATGCGTTCGGAAGAACTGCTGAAATCCATTGTGGACTGGAGCCAGATGGCACGGCGAGAAGGGCTGCTTGCGCTGGAAAGCGGGATTGGCCGGCAACAGGATCCCCTGGTCAAGAAAGGTCTGCAAATGTTGGTGGATGGTTATAGCGCAGATCGCATTGGTGAATCCTTTCACGTGGATATCCAGGCGTATGAGCGAAAGCGATGGGCTGCTGCCCGTGTCTGGGAAGGTGCGGCTGGTTATTCACCCACCATAGGCATGCTGGGTGCCGTTCTGGGTCTTGTGCATGTCATGGAAAAACTGGGGGACCCTTCTCAGCTGGGAGCCGGGATTGCTGTGGCATTTATTTCCACGATTTATGGCGTTGGCTTTGCCAACCTGTTTTTCCTGCCCGTGTCCAATAAACTGAAAATATTGATCCAGCAGCAGATCGCCTACTACGAAATGCTGGTGGACGGACTGCAGATGATCGCCAATGGAGAAAACCCCCACTTTGTCAAAGGCAAACTTCAAGGGTATCTATTCTGAAATGGCCCGCCGACCCAAGAGGGCCGACCGGGACAATCATGACCGGTGGCTGGTGTCCTATGCGGATTTCATCACCTTGTTGTTCGCATTTTTCGTGGTCATGTATGCCATCTCTTCAGTCAATGAAAACAAATATCGCGACTTCAGCAAGGCGCTGACGCAGGCGTTCAGCACGCTGCAGGATGAACAGGCCAAGGCCCAACAGGGGCTGATGACCAGTCCGGGCAAGGGAGTTGGAGGCCTTCAGGCCAGTCCGGATCAGGTACTCGTGGACAAGAAAAATGCCAAGCTGATCGAGGAAGAACGCAAGCGGGAGGCTTATCTCAAGCAGTTGACCGGCGACCTGAAGCGCATTCTCAGCCCTCTTGTGGACAAGGGTCAGGTCAGTGTGACCCAAACGGGAAGGGGCATTGTGCTGGACATCAACGTCAAGGCATTGTTTCACGAAGGGGATGCCATGTTGCAACCGGGGGCCACGAAAACCCTGGACAACGTGGCGCAGGTATTGCAAGCCAATTCTCTGGCCATTGAAGTGGTCGGGCACACGGACAATGTACCCATCAGGACCTCCCAATATCCTTCCAACTGGGAGTTGTCTTCCGCAAGGGCATGCAGTGTTGTGCGACTTTTCATCCACGACGGACTGGAGAGCAGCCGTCTGACCGCTGCTGGCGTGGCAGATAATTCGCCGCTGGTGCCCAATGACAGTCCGGTAGATCGGGCCAAGAATCGTCGCGTCACGGTGACCATCCTGACACCCCAGATCGGGGTGGCGGAGGGCACCGAGTCAAACTTGTCCCAGTGATCGGCCAGGAATGCCTGGAATGGAGGCCTGTCCGTCAGGACCGTAGGTGCCTGCGGCATTTCTGGCTGCATTTTGCAGCACATGCAATGCCTTTTGGTTGTGCTGGAGTCTGATCTGGATCAGTTCCCCATTGACCTGATTGGTTTGCTCTGCCTGAATGGCTTGCTTGCGCACGGTGTCACGAAGTTTGAGGAGTTCGGCAGGAGAGGCATCGCCTGGCCCCCCCCCCAGCAAACGACGTTGTTGGGTCTGTTTTGTCAGTTCGGCCACCAACCGGTTCTTTTTGTCGGCAATGTCAAACAGGCTGTCCGTCTGATCGGACAGAAGCGCCTGTTGCTCTTCCTGAAGCAGTGACAGGAAAGAGCCAAGAAGCCGTTCCTCTGCCATCAGGCAGGAGATCCAGGCATGAGGGGAACGGGAGGCTTCAGTCATTCGGCATCAGCCGGGCGATTTCTTGATCAGGTCCACCACAGTGGAAATCAGGCGGTCAGCCACCAAACCGGAGTTGATCTGGAAACGGCCTTCACTGATGGCCTGCTTGATTTCCGCCACCTTCGTCGAATTGACCACAGGTGCAGTGGCCAGGGAAGCTTGGGCTGCCTGCAACTGGGTAGAGGTTTCGCTCAGATGAACACTGGTGCTGGAGGAAGGCGTGGTACCAGAAGCCGAAGTGGAACCGGAGGCATGACTGCTCCCAGTGCTTCGAACAGGTGCACCCTGTCCAGGCCCACTGCGGACCGAGGGGGCAGGTACGGAACCTTTGCCTGTTTTTTCGACTTTCAATGCACTCTCCCGGCACCGAATCCAACGGGCCCTACACCAGTATTCGGCATAAAACCCGAAAACTTTAGGAAATTAACGAGGATTTGACGCCCGGACCTGTAACAGAGCCGGAAAACCCCCTTAATTCCAGACATGACCAAAGGTGCCAGTTTGCCATAATCGGTCAGGGCATGGTCAATTGAGGAAACAGTCCACATGGCGGTCGTCGCGGTATTCAACCAGAAAGGCGGGGTGGGAAAAACCACCACGTGCCTCAATCTGGGTGCTGCCCTGGCCAGGGAGTACAAGGCGCCTGTCGGACTGGACATGGACCCCCAGGCTCACCTGAGTCTGGCCTGCCAGATTCGCGAAAATGCCTTGGGTACCGGTATGGCGGCATTTTTTCGGCACAAGACCCCCCTTTCCCGGTTGCTGCGCGATACCCCTTCCGGCTGGAAAATCGTGCCTTCATCCCTCGAGCTGTCCAAGGTGGATGCACTGTACGGGGGTGATGCCAAGGCAGCCACGCTGCTGAGGCGCGGACTGGCCGAGGACTTTGTCAGGTCCGATACGCCCATACTCATTGATTGTTGCCCCATGCTGGGCGTGCTGACCTTGAATGCGCTCCTGGCTTGTGATCGTGTCCTGATTCCGGTGTCTGCAGACTATCTGTCCCTGGAAGGGGTCAAGCGCCTCGAAGGGGCGTTGCAGGTGCTGGAACGGCGACTGGGGAAAGCCTACGTCCGTCGCATCGTGGTGACGCGATTCGACCCCAGAAGGCGTCTTTCCCATGACATTTACAGGATGTTGCGCGATCGCTACGGCAGTGTGGTTTGCGAAACCAGAATTTGTGAGAACGTGGCACTGGCCACCAGTCCCATGCATGGGCAGGATATTTTCAGCTACGCTGCCAGAAGCGGTGGTGCAGCAGATTACAGGAGCCTGGCGGACGAGTTGTGGAACAGTGGTTTTTTCCAATCCGTATCGGTGAGCCAGGGAGATCGACATGTGGGCTGATTCTCGTGTGGTGGAAAGCACAGGAGGGGCAATGCCCTATCCGCCGGGGGTGGAATCCATCCAGGCGGCACGAGCCCGTGTGGAGGCCGAGAATGAAGCTTTTCTGGAAGAGCAGGCACGCCTTCGTGCAGAAGCTCAGGCCCGTGCTGTTGAGCCCGTGGCTTTGCTCGCAATGCGCACGCAGGATGTGGAATATCTCGGACGAGAGCGCCTCAGGGCAGAAGCGGCAGCCATAGAGGCCATTGATCACAGGATCGAACTCGAGTTGCGTGCCCTGGAGTTGGCCCACGCAAAAGAACGTGACGAAGTCCTGCTGTCAGAGATCCTTCAAGAGAAAGTGCTGCTTGAAGAAGAAACGCGGGTTGCCTTGCAGGCTCGAATTGAAGAGGAAACGCGGGTCGTGGTGCGTCAGCGCCAGTGCCGGGATGCCGAGTCGAGGGCTCTGGAAGCGGAAATGGCTCGCCGGATCGTGCAGGAGGCGTTGCTTGAGCAGCTGGTTGAAAGGGAACGCCTGGCCCTGGATGAAAATCGGCAGGCTCGGGAGCAGGCAGAGCAGGTTGCCGCGGAATTGGAGCTGCATGATATGGAGCAACGCCTGGCCCGGTCACAGCGCCAGACCCGTTGGTGGTTGTCCCTGCTGACCCTGACCTGGAGTGCAGCCTTGCTGGTTGGGGTCTTCCATGGACAGGGCCATTGGCAGTCTCTGGGGACATGGGTGCTTTCCTTCCTGTAAAATTCCGCATGGCTCAGATTCCTTCACCGGCAGAAGTTGCCAGCAAGACCCTCAAAGCCCTGGTGGCGCAGAAATTGCCGCCCACCCCGGAAAACTATGCCCGCCTTTATGCGGAAATCAGCGGCATTCTCCCGGCACCGGCTCAGCCGGCTAGCTCACCCTCTTCCGAAACCTCCGGTGAGGCTGTCTCAGTCCTGGCTTGGGCAGGACTGATACGTGATCTCCTGAAACAGCTCGAGGCTCACCATAAAGGCATCACCCTGTCCCGGAAAAAGGAAGGGCTGGAACAGGTGCTTGGCCGGTTTGCCACTAATTCCGAAGTACTGTACGAAAAAATCCAGGGGCTGCTGCGTTCATGGTCCGGCTTTTCCGCGTCTTCGGCTGCTCCGCCAGTGCCTGTGGTGGCGAGCGAACCCGAGGACCTGTTGTCTCCCGCGACCCAGCCATCATTAGCGTCAGGGGGAATTCTCCGCAAGCTCACGGGTACGCTGGGCGGAGGGGAAGGCCAAGACTCCATGGCGGACCTCAGGGAACTGCTGGCCATGTCGCTGGAGAGCAACCGTCCTTTC
>JAJZEL010000041.1 GCA_021828575.1 Pseudomonadota bacterium | reverse complement strand
GACCGCTGCTGATTATCTTGATCCCTTGGGCTCCCAGTCGCATGGCTGTTTGCATGGCCCTTTTCATGGCACGACGGAACATGACCCGCTTTTCCAGCTGACTGGTAATACCATCCGCAATGATCTGGGCATCCAGTTCAGGCTTGCGAATTTCTTCCGTGCTTACCGCAACCGGCACGCCCATGAGTTTCTGCAAGCTGTTGCGCAGACTTTCGATGTCTTCTCCCTTCTTGCCGATGACCACTCCGGGGCGCGCTGTGTAAATGGTGATTTTCGCGTTTTTTGCTGGACGTTCAATAATCACACGTCCGACCGACGCATTGGCGAGCCGTTTCTTCAGGAAGGCACGAACCTTGATGTCATCCTGGAGCATGCCCTGAAAATTCCTTGAGTTGGCAAACCAACGGGAACTCCAGTTTTTGAGCACGCTCAGGCGAAAGCCTGTGGGGTGAATTTTCTGTCCCATGGTTATTCCTTGTCCGCTACAGTGACGTAAATATGGCAGGTGGGCTTGACGATACGGTTGCCGCGCCCTTTGGCTCGTGCTGTGAATCGTTTGAGTACCGGCCCTTTTTCCACGTAAATGGTAGCCACCCTCAACTCATCCACATCCAACCCCAGATTGTGCTCGGCATTGGCGATGGCCGACTCAAGCACTTTCTTGATGATCTTCGCGCCTTTTTTGGGACTGAAAGTCAGAAGGTTCAGCGCCTGGTCCACCTTGAGCCCACGCACCTGGTCAGCCACCAAACGTCCCTTTTGTGCGGAAAGTCGCACGCCACGCAGATTTGCTTGTACGTTCATGATCGTGGCTCCTTATTTCTTTCCGGGCGCAGCTTTTTTGTCAGCCGCATGCCCCTTGAAAGTACGGGTCAGGGAAAATTCACCCAGTTTGTGCCCCACCATGTTCTCAGTGATATACACCGGGATGTGCTGCTTGCCATTGTGTACCGCAATGGTCAGACCCACAAAGTCGGGAAGCACCGTGGAACGACGCGACCAGGTCTTGATGGGACGCTTGTCTTTGGAAGCCACAGCGACTTCCACTTTTTTCATCAAATGACCGTCTACAAACGGACCTTTTTTAACCGAACGTGCCATAGTGGTTGCCCTTTAAGCCGAATGACGACGACGAACGATCATGGAGTTCGTGCGCTTGTTCTTGCGGGTGCGGTACCCCTTGGTCTGAACCCCCCAGGGGCTAACGGGATGACGCCCTGCCGCAGTTTTACCTTCACCACCACCATGTGGGTGATCGACAGGGTTCATGGCCACGCCACGTACAGTCGGGCGAATGCCTCTCCAGCGCTGTGCACCTGCCTTACCAATGGATCGCAGGTTATGCTCTTCATTGCCTACTTCGCCGATGGTGGCGCGACAGTCCACGTGAACGCGACGGATTTCCCCCGAACGAAGACGCAACTGGGCATAAGCCCCCTCACGTGCAAGCAATTGAACCGAAGTACCTGCCGAACGTGCCAACTGCGCCCCCTTGCCCGGCTTCATTTCAATGCAGTGGATCGTGCTACCCACTGGAATGTTGCGCAAGGGCAGCGCATTGCCAGCCTTGATAGGGGCGTCAGCACCGCTGATGAGTTGTGCACCCTGCGCCACGCCTTTCGGTGCAATGATGTAGCGGCGTTCGCCATCTGCGTAGCACAGAAGTGCCAGATTGGCTGTCCTGTTGGGGTCATACTCAAGCCGCTCAACTACAGCCGGAATTCCATCCTTGTTACGACGAAAATCCACGATACGGTAGTGTTGGCGATGCCCACCACCCTGATGCCGGGTGGTGATATGTCCGTTGTTGTTACGGCCGGCCCTCTTTGACTGCTTTTCAAGAAGCTGCTGTACAGGAGCTCCCTTGTGCAGGTTTGGGTTTACCACTCGAATCACCGAGCGACGGCCGGGAGAAGTCGGTTTCATTTTTACGATTGCCATGACTTATTCTCCCGCAACAAGATTGATTTCCTGCCCTGGCTTGAGGCAGACGTAAGCCTTCTTCCAGTCCTTACGGCGACCCACCTGCCGGCCGGAACGCTTGACTTTCCCCTTGACATTCACGACCTGAACGCTCTCCACCTGAACCTTAAAGAGATGCTCCACGGCCGCCTTGATCTCAGGCTTGGTGGCATCGTTTGCCACATGGAAAATGACCTGTTCAAACTTTTCCGCAATAAAAGTACCCTTTTCGGATACCACCGGCGCCTCAATGATCTGCAGCAGTCGCGCTTCGCTGAATTGAGCACTCATGCCAGTACCTCCTCAAATTTTTTCACCGCTCCCACGGTCAACACCACCTTAGGAAACCTGATCAGGCTGACAGGATCGGCTTCTGTCACATCAAGAACCAGTGCATTGGGCAGATTTCGCGAGGACAGATACAGGTTGTCATCCAGATCATGCGTAATGATCAATACTCGATCGAACCCCATGCCTTTCAATTTTCCAGCAAGAATGCGGGTCTTGGGAGCTTCAATGGAAAGGTCTTCAACAACAGCCAGGCGATCTTCGCGAACAAGCTGCGACAGAATCGAACAAAAGCCAGCGCGGTACATTTTCCGGTTAATTTTTTGCGTGAAATTTTCATCAGGGCTTGCCGGGAAAATCTTGCCACCTCCACGCCAGAGCGGGCTCGAAGCCATCCCTGCACGGGCACGCCCAGTCCCCTTTTGACGCCACGGCTTCCTCGTGGACTTCGCCACTTCGCTGCGTCCCTTCTGAGCACGCGTCCCCTGGCGCGCATTGGCCTGATAGGCTGTCACCAGTTGGTGAATGAGAGATTCATTATATTCACGTGCAAAAAGATCATCGGAAGCCACCATGGTGGACTTGACGTTCCCCTGATCATCAATCAGTTTCAGTTCCATCAGACCGCCCCTCCCTTGACTGCTGGTCGCACCACAACATGACCTCCCTGAGCACCCGGGATGGCTCCCTTGATCAGGAGCAACTGCCTTTCTGTATCGATGCGGACAATCTCCAGATTCTGGGCTGTGCGCTTGGCATTGCCGTAATGGCCAGCCATGCGTTTTCCAGGAAAAACACGACCCGGATCTTGTGCCATACCGATGGAACCGGGACTGTTATGAGAAACAGAGTTGCCATGACTGGCACGGTTGGAGCTGAAATTGTGTCGCTTGATGGCCCCGGAAAAACCTTTACCGCGCGAAGTTCCGGTCACATCCACTTTCTGCCCGACCTTGAATAAATCCAGAGCGACGGTGGCACCGGCCGCGAGGCCCTCGCCATCCACCCTGAATTCCCGGGTCAGCGTGCCTGCAGTCACACCAGCCTTGGCCAGATGCCCAGCCTGCGCTTTATTCACACGGCTTGCGCGGCGCACACCATAGGTGATCTGCACCGCAGAATAGCCGTCTTTTGAGGGGGTCTTGATTTGAGTGATTCGATTATCACCCACATGAACCACGGTGACCGGGACAGCTTCGCCATCCTCGGTAAACACCCGTGTCATGCCGACCTTGCGGCCCACGAGTCCTTGAGTCATTGCATCGTCCTTATGTTTGTTGGCCCGTCTTGTATGACAAGACGGGTACCGATTCCAATTGACCGGTGTACTGCATTCCACAACTCCAACCTGCCCGTGCAAATGCCAAGGCAGGTCGTTCTTACTTCATTTACAGCTTGATTTCCACATCGACACCCGCAGGCAAGTCGAGCTTCATCAACGCATCCACTGTTTTATCCGTGGGATCCACGATATCCATGAGGCGAAGATGCGTACGGATCTCGAACTGGTCACGTGACGTCTTGTTCACATGCGGCGAGCGCAATACGTCAAAACGCTCGATACGGGTAGGTAAGGGAACCGGCCCCTTGACCACGGCACCGGTACGTTTGGCCGTATCCACGATTTCCAGAGCTGACTGATCAATCAGGCGATAGTCAAATGCCTTAAGTCGAATGCGAATTTTTTGGTGCGTAATAGGATTTGCCATGTGATTTACTCGATGACCTTGGCGACGACGCCGGCACCCACAGTGCGACCGCCTTCACGAATCGCAAACCGCAGCCCCTCTTCCATGGCAATCGGCGCAATCAATGTCACCGTCACCGATACGTTGTCCCCAGGCATCACCATCTCCGTCCCGGCAGCCAACTCAATCGCCCCGGTCACGTCCGTCGTACGAAAGTAAAACTGCGGACGATATCCCTGGAAGAACGGTGTATGACGCCCACCCTCTTCCTTCGACAACACGTAAATCTCGGCCGTGAACTTCGTGTGCGGCGTGATCGAACCAGGCTTCGCCAGCACCTGACCACGCTCCACATCCTCACGCTTCGTACCACGCAGCAGCACACCCACGTTGTCACCCGCCTGCCCCTGATCCAGCAGCTTCCGGAACATCTCAACGCCCGTGCACACCGTCTTCTGTGTCGCCTTCAAACCCACAATCTCAATTTCCTCGCTCACCTTGATGATCCCGCGCTCCACGCGACCCGTCACCACCGTTCCACGACCAGAAATCGAAAATACATCTTCCACAGGCATCAGAAATGCCCCGTCAATCGCACGCTTCGGCTCGGGAATGTACGTGTCCAGCGCCTCAGCCAAACGCCAGATCGCAGGCTCACCCATCTCCGACTGATCTCCTTCCAGCGCTTTCAAAGCACTGCCAATCACGATCGGCGTGTCATCCCCAGGAAAACTGTACTTCGACAGCAGCTCCCGGACTTCCATCTCCACCAGCTCCAGCAGCTCCTTGTCATCCACCATGTCCGCTTTGTTCATGAACACCACAATGTACGGAACACCCACCTGACGGGCCAGCAAAATGTGCTCCCGCGTCTGCGGCATCGGGCCGTCGGCCGCCGACACCACCAGAATCGCACCATCCATCTGCGCAGCTCCCGTGATCATGTTCTTCACATAGTCAGCGTGCCCAGGACAGTCCACGTGCGCATAGTGCCTCGTCTGCGTCTCATATTCCACGTGTGCCGTGTTGATCGTAATACCCCGCGCCTTCTCTTCCGGCGCCGAGTCAATCTGGTCGTAGCTCTTCGCCTCACCACCAAACTTCTTCGCCAATACCACCGTCATCGCCGCCGTCAGCGTCGTCTTCCCATGGTCCACGTGTCCAATCGTCCCCACGTTTATATGGGGCTTCGTCCGCTCAAACTTGCCTTTTGCCATAATCAATAGTCCTGTGAGAGTACTCAGCTCGCGCCGATGTCGTCGTTAATGTGCAGTGGAGCCCATGACCAGGATTGAACTGGTGACCTCTCCCTTACCAAGGGAGTGCTCTACCACTGAGCTACATGGGCCCTGTTTCACTACGCCCAGTCCTGTCGCATGGAGCGGGTGAAGGGAATCGAACCCTCGTCGTAAGCTTGGAAGGCTTCTGCTCTACCATTGAGCTACACCCGCATCAGGGCAAGCCATGCCGCCCAAGACCGATCCACCACCAAATCGGGTGGTGGAGGGGGAAGGATTCGAACCTTCGAAGGCAGAGCCGTCAGATTTACAGTCTGATCCCTTTGACCGCTCGGGAACCCCTCCAAAACGAACATGCGATTATGAAACATCAACCGTTGACTGTCAATGCTTTCGGGAGTCTTCCCCTTTTCGCCCCCTGAAAACCCACCAGCGCGAGGCGGCGTAATTGAAACACATGCCCGCCAGAGAACCCAGAGCAACGGCAACGGCTGGAAATTCGGCGAGTTCCCGAACCGTCAGAACCCCGACAACATAGATGAGATTGTTGACCACCCCACCCACGCCATTGGCCGATACATAGCGAAACCATTCCCTCAGCAACCCTTCGCCGCGGGTTTGGCCGGAAAAAGCCAGGCTTCTGTTCATGAACCACGTCACCGTGACCGCCAAGAAAAACCCCAAGGCCTTGGCGGTAAAAAGGTCCAGATGCGCCCAGTACCGGGACGCCGTGACAGTCGAGGCGTCCACCAGGAAACCCACGCTGCCTGCCACTGCAAACAACCCCATCTCCCGCATGTGTGCGGGCACCCTTCCTTCCTTCCGAGAAACCAAGCCCATGCCCCCGATTTTGATAAGGTATAATTAAAAAATCCGGTCATCATGACCCGTTGCCCCAGCACCGTCAATCCATGCCACCTACCCTCTCACTGGTCGTTCCCATGTTCAACGAGTCGGAAAACGTGTCCGTTTTTTACGACCGTGTCAGGAGCGTACTCGATGCACTGGATGAGCCCTGGGAAATAGTGTGCGTCAATGATGGCAGTCGCGATGATACCCTGCACCATCTCCTGGCCTTGCACGCCAGGGACGCACGCATAGTGGTGCTAGACCTGACCCGCAATTTTGGAAAGGAAGCCGCCCTGACTGCAGGGCTGGACCATGCTAGCGGCCAGGCCATCATTCCCATGGACGCTGATCTTCAGGATCCTCCCGAGCTGATCCCCCAACTGGTGGGCCGATGGCGTGAAGGCTATGACGTGGTACTCGCCGTGCGTGCCACAAGGACAAGCGACAGCTGGATGAAACGCAATACCGCCGGGATGTTTTACCGTCTGATCAACCGCATGAGCGAAACTCCCATTCCCGAAAACGCCGGTGATTTTCGACTCATGTCGAGAGAAGTGGTGGATGCGCTCAAACAACTTCCGGAGCGTCGGCGATTCATGAAGGGGCTTTTTGCCTGGGTAGGATTCAGAACGTCCGAAATCCACTATGAACGGCCCCTGCGCCACGCAGGGCAGACCAAATTCAACTACTGGCGTCTGTGGAACTTTGCCATCGAGGGCATCACATCGTTCAGCAGCGCTCCTCTGCGTCTCTCGTCCTATCTGGGAGTGATGGTCTCACTGCTGTCCTTCCTCTATGCGATCAAGATCGTCGTGGACACTCTGCTCTTTGGCAACCCGGTCAGGGGCTACCCCTCCCTCATGGTGGCCATTCTGTTTTTTTCCGGAGTGCAACTGATTGCCATCGGCGTCATAGGCGAGTATCTGGGACGCCTTTACGAAGAAAGCAAGCATCGGCCCGTCTACCTTCTCAGGAAGCGTTATCTTCCTCCGCGTGAAAAATAACCCCTTTCCTGCCTTCCCAGGCGGCACGGTCCACATGCCACTGGGCACCATGTACGCGAGCAGCCGGTAAGGGTGTGCCCTGCCAAATGGCGTTGAGAGCCTGAGCCTTGTCGCCACCCGTCACAAGAAACCATTTGCGGCGCGCCCGATTGAGAGTTCGCAATCCCAGGGTCACTCTTTCAGGAGGAGGTTTAGGCGCATCATGCACTGGCACGACCCAACCCCTTGAATTCAGAGCAAGATTTTCCGGAAACAGGCTGGCTGTATGCCCGTCTTCCCCCATGCCTAGTAATACGAGGTCAAAGGAGTCCACGTGCGCCACCAGGGGTTCATAGCGATCTGCCGCCCGCTCAGGGCCCAAATGGGCAGGTATGGAGTGTACCTGTCCCATAGGAACCGGCACATGATCCAGCCAGACCGATTTGGCCAGCGCATCGTTTCGCTCCGGATGCCCCGTTGATAAACAACGCTCATCACAGAAATAGATATGCCACAAAGACCACTCCGCCGACGCTTCCTTCAGCAACTCATAACAACGACGAGGGGTTTTTCCTCCGGATAGCGCAATGGTGAAGCGCCCATGCACGTTGATGACCTGGTTGGCATAGGCTATCAGGCGAGCCGCCACATCAACGGCCAACGCCTCTGAATCAGCGTGTATTTCAATAGGGCTGGAGTTGCGCACCTTCGGGATCCAATGAATGTCGCCAGAACTGGTCCTCTCCCGAAAACAACCTGAACGTGCCTCGTGGTCCCCAGGTCCCTGCAGGATAACGATCGATGAACCCCCTTTCCATGGCCCAGACCTTGAGAACAGGATCGACCACTGACCAGGCAGTCTCCACTTCATCAATACGCAGAAACAGCGAGTGGTCTCCTTGCATCACATCCAGCAGCAATTCTTCGTAAGCGTCATAGTCTTCGTCCTGCTCCTGATGATAGGTGGCATCCAGACTGATGGTTCTGGTCTGCAGCTCAAGACCTGGTGTCTTGACCTGCATTTCCATCCGAAGACAGTCATTGGGTTGTATGCCTAGCATGATCCAGTTGGGATGCGTGGCCCCTTTCCTGGCAGTCCTGAGCAAATCCTGCGGTGGCGCCTTGAAGCGAATGCAAATGGCAGAGCTGTTTTCGGCCAGTCGTTTTCCTGTACGCAAATAAAATGGCACGCCCGCCCATCTCCAGTTGTCCACAAAAAGCTTGAGCGCTGCATATGTTTCAGTGACACTGTCTTCGTTAACCCCAGGCTCCTCAAGGTAGCCGGGTACAGGTTCGCCCTGGATGACTCCACTGGCATACTGCCCCCTGAAAGCGTGGGCATGAACGGCATTCTGGGTAATGGGACGAATGGCCTTGAGCACCTTGACC
>JAJZEL010000077.1 GCA_021828575.1 Pseudomonadota bacterium | reverse complement strand
CTAGGATTGGCTGCCATCCCCTATTCTCGCCAGTCTGGGAAAACAGGACACTGAGGGCTGCACCATGGATGGGTCAACATTGCGAACCAAATTGCCGGATCAGGGCGCCACGGAAACCTGGGGGGGGGAACTCGCAGCGGTCCTGAACCCCGGGCTTGTCATAGGACTCAAGGGTCCGCTGGGGGCGGGCAAAACCACGCTGGTGCGGGCGCTGCTCCGGGGGCTTGGTGTGACCGGTCACATCAAGAGCCCCACTTACGCCTTGCTTGAAATTTATGAAGTTTCGAGATTATACTTGTATCACTTTGATTTTTATCGAATCAATGGTGTTTATGAGCTCGATGACGCAGGGTTCGGGGAATACTTCAATGCGCATAGCCTGTGCTTTGTGGAGTGGCCTGAACGCGCCTTGGGCTG
This sequence comes from Pseudomonadota bacterium, assembly GCA_021828575.1. GTDB lineage: Bacteria > Pseudomonadota > Gammaproteobacteria > Burkholderiales > Ferrovaceae > JAJZEL01. The sequence goes on along the minus strand of JAJZEL010000077.1, from coordinate 8,005 downwards.
GTTGCCACCAGTGGACCTCTGGCTGGAACTCGAGCCGGTCGGGGGGGGCAGGCACCTGACGGTGTCAGCAGGAACGGTTGAGGGAGTGGCATGTCTGGAGCGGTTGCAGAAGGTCTGAGAAGGTTTATGCTTTGCCTGTCCCTGTGTTGCTGTGGCATGCAGGCCTGGGGCGATGCGGACATTCGTTCCGTTCGCCTGTGGCCCTCGGCAGACTACACCCGCATCACTTTCGAGGCAGCCGGGCAGTTGCATGCGCAGTTGTTCACGCTGGAGCATCCGGACCGGTTGGTGCTGGACCTTGACCAGGCTTCTGTGGGGACAGCGCTCCAGGCAATGCCTGCCGAGCTCAACCCTGACGATCCCTATGTCCAGCGCATCCGGGTGGCCGTGAACAGACCGGGTACCGTTCGCGTCGTGTTTGACCTGAAAAAACCCGTCAAGGCCACCAGCACGCCCCTGGATCCGGTGGCCGACTACGGCTATCGGCTGATGCTGGATTTGTATCCAGCGGCAGGGTCGTCGGTGCCTGATGACCGGAAAAATGCATCGCCTCCAGCCAGTGTTCCTGCTGTGTCGTCCTCCAGGGAAGCCACTGCACCCGTTGTGGTCGTTGCCGTGGATGCTGGTCATGGCGGAGAGGATCCGGGAGCCCACGGAGAACAGGGTACCAAGGAAAAAAATGTGACCCTGGCCATCGCCCGCCGTCTGGCCGAAAAAATCAATGGAGAGCCCGGACTCCGGGCCGTGCTGATTCGTGATGGTGATTATTTCATTCCGTTGCAGGGCAGGACCGCCAAGGCTCGTCGTCTGCATGCCAACCTGTTCGTATCCATTCACGCCGATGCCTATATCAACAGCGATGCCCAGGGCTCTTCGGTCTTCGCACTGTCGGAAAAGGGTGCCACATCCGTGGCCGCCCGCTGGCTGGCAAAAAGGGAGAACGAGTCCGATCTCATCGGGGGTGTCGACATCAACAGGAAGGAAACCTATCTGGCGCAGACCCTGTTCGACCTGTCCCAGACCGCCACCGTCAATGACAGTCTCAAGATGGCCAGTGACGTATTGCAGTCTCTGGGAGAACTCAATCCCTTGCACAGGGGGGTGGTGGAACAGGCGGGATTTGCCGTCCTGAAATCTCCCGACATTCCGTCCATTCTCGTGGAAACCGCTTTTATCACGAATCCGCATGAGGAGCGCCGCCTGAACGACTCTGACTACCAGGATCAACTGGCCGGTGCCATATTGCAAGGCCTCAAGAACTATCTGGCATCACATCCCTCACTGGTCAAGTCGAAGGCCATCCAGTCGGGTCTGTCCGTTTCCCCGCTGGCCATGGCCCCATGAGTCGCATTTTTCCGCTGAATGACGTCCTGATTGCCCAGATTGCTGCGGGTGAAGTGGTTGAGCGCCCTGCTTCGGCCCTGAAGGAACTGGTGGAGAATGCACTGGACGCGGGTGCCACTGACATCTCGGTTTTTCTGGAGGAAGGAGGCGTTCGCCTCATCCGTGTGGAAGATAACGGGCATGGCATTGAAACTGACGATTTGCCTCTGGCCCTTGCTTCCCATGCCACCAGCAAGATCCACACACTGGAGGATCTGGAGAAGGTATCCAGCCTGGGTTTCCGGGGAGAGGCCCTGGCCAGTCTGGCAGCGGTGTCTACTGTGGAAATCGTCAGTCGTGCAGAAGGCGCTGCGCGCGCCAGCGCTCTGCGTTCAAGGGGTGGACGCCTCGAACAGGCGATTCCTGCCGCACGGGGTACCGGTACCACACTGACGGTATCCGGATTGTTTTCCGAAACCCCGGCAAGAAGGAAATTCCTTAAATCGGAATCCACGGAGTTCGGGCATTGCGACGAGCTGATGAAGCGTCTGGCCCTCTCGTTTCCACAGGTGGCATTCAGGTTGACACACAATGGAAAACCCTTGCGCCATTGGCCGGTTGTTCCGTTGGAAACGCGCGTACGCGTCATTGCAGGCGAGGCATTTTTTGTGGCCTCAAGCGGCCTGGATGAACAGGCGTCAGGACTCCGGCTGCAGGGTTGGGTGGCCCGGCCTGCCTATTCCAGCGCATCACGGGATGCGCAGTACCTCTACGTGAACGGACGGTTTGTGCGTGACAGGCTTCTGGCGCATGCGTTGCGTCAGGCATACCAGGACGTGCTCCACCACCAGCGTCATCCGGCCTATGTGCTTTTTCTGACCATGGATCCATCCATGGTGGATGTGAATGTGCATCCCGCCAAAACCGAAGTGCGTTTTCGGGAAGCACAGGCTGTTCACCGTTTTGTTTTTCAGGCGGTGAGCAAGGTGCTGGCATCCGGTCTCCGGGTACCTGAAGCAGCACAGGAACGGGGAGGGCGGCAGGACCCTGCCTTGACATTGCAACGGCCCCTGGCCATCCATGAACCGGATGCATTCCATTCGGCATTGTTCGGTCCGTTGAGTGCGCGGGGCGTGACGGTGCCTTCTCCGGCTCCAGCGTATGCGGACGTTCCCCAGGAAGTTCCCCTCCTGGGTTATGCCCTGGCCCAGTTGCACGGCATATACATACTTGCCCAGAATCAGGCAGGTCTTATTCTGGTGGACATGCATGCAGCTCATGAACGGATCCTGTACGAGACACTGAAGAAATCCTGGTTGCAGGATGAACAGATGGCTTCCCAACCGCTTCTTTTGCCTTCAGCCTTCAATGCATCCACAACCCTGGTGGCTACTCTGGAATCTCATGCGTCCCTGTTGCTGAGGCTGGGGTTCCAGGTGTCTCCTGCGGGTCCGGAATCCCTCGTGGTCCGTGCAATGCCTGTGCTCCTTTCCGATAGCGATCCGTCCCAGCTCGTGACTGAAGTGCTGAATGAGTTGCTGGAGTATGGGGACAGTCGTCTGGTGCAGGAAAAAAACCATGAACTGCTGGCCGGGATGGCTTGTCGTTCGGCTGTTCGCGCCAATCGTCAGTTGACGGTGGCGGAAATGAATGCCTTGTTGCGCCAGATGGAAGTGGTGGAGCGTGCCGACCAGTGCAATCATGGGCGACCCACCTGGCGGCAGGTGACGCTGGATGAGCTGGATCGCTGGTTCATGCGTGGTCAATGACGGAACGCAGGTGAAAGTCATTTTTCTGATGGGGCCGACGGCCAGCGGTAAATCCGGGCTGGCCTTGCGCCTGGCAGAACGGTTCCCCCTGGAAATCGTGAGCGTGGATTCCGCCAGTGTGTACCGCGACATGAATATCGGTACGGCCAAACCATCTCCTGAAGTGTTGTCCGCTTTCCCCCATCATCTCGTGGACATGGTCAGTCCGGAAGAGGCTTATTCGGCGGCAAGGTTTGCAAGCGATGCCCTGGTGGCGATGAGCGAGATCGCATCCCGTGGAAAGGTGCCACTGCTTGCGGGCGGCACCATGCTGTACTTCAGGGCACTGCAGGAAGGGCTGGACCCGTTGCCGTCGGCCGATCCGGTCGTGCGTGCCCGACTGGACGAGGAAGCCGCCCGGGCAGGTTGGTCCGCCTTGTATCACCGACTGGGTAGTGTGGATCCGGTGACCGCGCAACGCCTGAAACCGGGCGACACCCAGCGCATCCAGCGCGCCCTGGAAGTTTGGGAGATCACCGGTAAACCCCTGTCCGAGCTGGTTGGGCAGAGGTCTCCATTGAACATTCCCGTTCTGAATGTGGGATTGATGCCCTCGGACCGCGCCCGTTTGCATGACCTGATCGCGCAGCGATTTGATTCCATGCTTCAGGCAGGCCTGGCGGACGAACTGCGGGCATTACGTTCCCGATACACCCTGAATTCTGCGATGCCTTCCATGCGATCGGTGGGTTATCGCCAGATGTGGCAGTTCCTGGAGGGGGAACTCGACCGGGAGGAAATGAGGTACAGGGGAATTGTGGCTACACGCCAGTTGGCCAAGCGGCAGATGACCTGGATGAGGAGCTGGGCAAACCTTCAGTCGCTGGATTGCTGGGATGACAGCCTGGACCGGCGTGCTGAGGCGTTATTGGGCGACTTCCTGGCGGCCTGATACATCCGCTGGAACGATGCGATCCACCGTGGCCTCTGCGCCACCGCTGGCGAAGTGGATCGCAATGGATGCTCCCGGAGACAATTGTTCGCCCGAACGGACCAGGCGGCCTTGCGCATCACGTACCAGACTGAACCCGCGGGACAGTACCGCTTCCGGGTTGAGATGACCGAGCCCTGCCACGATCCCCGAAAGTTGCTGCTGGCGCGTGTTCAGCAAGGTCCGCATGGCCCTTTGCAGTCGGGCTTGCTGGTTTTGCAGACGTTCCTTCCGCTGGTTGATGCGGTCGCCCGGATGAACGAGGCGCATCCCGAGTTTTTCAAGATGCAGGGAGTGTTTTTCCAGCAGCCGTTGCATGACGCGTTGCATCCGTTGCAACGTGTGGTCATGCCTCATGGATTCCCGTTCTTCAAGGCGTTGCCAGACCATGTGGAAACGCCGTGAGAGTTGACCAAGATGGGCCAGTAACGCCGGCCTGTCCGGTGTGATCAGTTCGGCGGCAGCCGTGGGCGTGGGCGCCCTCACATCAGCCACGAAGTCGGCAATGGTGAAGTCTGTTTCATGACCGATGCCGGTGATCACAGGAATCCGGCTGGCAGCCATGGCACGGGCCACGGGTTCTTCATTGAAAGCCCACAGGTCCTCCAGGCTGCCGCCTCCCCTGCAAAGAATCAGCACATCACATTCAGCGCGTTGGTTGGCGGTTGCCAGCATCCGGGCAATTTTTATGGCGGCCTCGTCGCCCTGGACAGGAACCGGATAAAGAATGACGGGAATTCCGGGAGCACGTCGTTTCAGGGTGGTCAGCACATCCCGGAGCGCAGCTGCAGCCGGGGAAGTCACCAGTCCTATGGAACGCGGGTGAGATGGCAGGGGACGCTTGCGCTCCTGATCAAACAACCCTTCCCTGGACAGTTGTTCCCTGAGGCGAAGGAATGCCTCATGCAAGCGTCCCAATCCCCCCGGACGCAGGGATTCCACCGTGATCTGGAATTGCCCACCGGGAGCATAAAAAGCAGCAGGACCCTTGAGTTCCACGGATTGTCCGTTACGGGGAGTCCAGTCGAGACGACGGTTGTGTGACCTGAACATGACGCACCGTAATTGTGCGCGATCATCTTTCAGGAGGAAGTACCAGTGGCCTGAGGTCGCTACAGTGAAATTGGATATTTCACCCTGTATCCAAACCGTGGGCAGATGACTGTCCAGAACCCCTTGAACACGTGTTGCAAAGCAGGAAACAGTGACGGGATATTCGTCATTTCGTGGGTTGCGAAATGGTTCTTCTTCAAAAGTGGCGTCAGATATGAAGTCGTCATGCATTCTGGATTTAGCACCTTGAAATAAGGAGTTTTTTTACAGAAATATGAATAAAGAAAAGCATTTTTTACTGTTTAAAAAACATCCGATCCAAGAAAATTTCAAGCTGGTAAACCAGTTGGTGAAAGGATACGCCTTCTGTTCACATGGTTATCCACAGAGATTGTGGACAACTATGTCACGTTTGTTTACCCATCCATGACCTCATCCATTACACTACCACGCTATCTGTTGAACGAGGAATGCGTGGTGCCAAACTGGATCACCGTGGCTGGATGGCCAAGCCTGTTGTTGCTGGCTGCTTCGGTGGTGGGCGTGGCCGTGATTCTGGAAAGGTTGCTGGCCTTGCGCCGATCCCGGGTACTGCCCCCGGGACTGCTGGCAGATGTATTGTCCAGGGTGGGATCAGGGGGGGTCACACAGGGGTTGGTGGATGAACTGGAACAGGGTTCTCCGCTGGGCCGGATTCTGGCAGCCGGATTGCGTAATGAAAAATTTCCCCGTGACACCATGAAGGAAGCCATCGAAGAGACCGGAAGGGCTGTGGTGGTTGATCTGGACCGTTTTTTGTCCACTCTGGGTACGGTGGCTGCCATTGCCCCCCTGTTGGGGCTTTTCGGCACGGTGGTGGGCATGATTCAGTTGTTTGGAAGTCAGCAGGCGGCAGGCAGCGATCCCATGGCCTTGGCAGGAGGGATTTCTGTGGCGCTCTACAACACGGCCTACGGTCTGGCTGTGGCTGTTCCCAGCATGGTCTTCTACCGGATGTTTCGTTCCAGGGTGGAACGTTTTGTGGTGGACATGGAACAGCAGGCCATCAAGCTGGTGGAGGTGCTGCATGGAACACGCCAGCCATGAATTTTCGTCGGGGGTCCAGCCGGGAAGACCCGGAAATCAACCTGATTCCCATGATCGATGTTCTGTTGGTGCTGCTTATTTTTCTGATGGTCAGTACCACTTACACCAGAGAGCGTGGCCTGAAGGTTCAGTTGCCTGAAGCGATGACTGCTCCCGTGTTGGGTCAGGATCTCCCTGCGGTTTATGTGGTCATCGATCGTCAGGGAAACATCCAGGTGGGTGATCAGGGGGTGCGGGATGACCGTGGGTCACTGACGCAGGCCATGGCGGAGGCTTTCCGGAGCAAGGGCAAGCGTCTTGTCATTCGGGCGGACGCCCTGGCTGCAGAAGGTCGCGTGGTGACTGTAATGGATGTGGCCCAATCCCTGGGCATTCGCCAGATCACCGTGCAGACGCGGGACGTAACGCACTGACCCATGGAATCCTGGCTGTTGCACCAATGGTATGAATCGGCCACCCCCGCCTGGTGGCTGCGCCCTCCAGGTTTTCTTTTTCGTGTGCTGGTAGTCATCCGCCATTGTCTTTACCAGGCCGGCATACTGCAAGCCAAGCGCCTGCCCATTCCCGTTGTGGTGGTGGGAAACCTGACCGTGGGCGGTACGGGAAAAACCCCTTTGACCTTGGCCCTGGTGGAAGAACTGCGGCGGCGGGGATGGACTCCTGGCATCCTGAGTCGTGGATACGGTGCGCAGGCACGGGAAGTGAGGGCAGTCACTGCTGGTAGCCCCCCTGCCGACGTGGGTGATGAACCTGCGCTCATGGCCAGCTTGTCGGACTGTCCCGTGTGGGTGGGGAGAAACCGCTTCGATGCCGGACGAGCCTTGTTGCAGGCGCATCCCGGGGTAAACGTGCTGGTGTGTGACGACGGACTGCAACATCTGGCACTGGCACGTGACATGGAAATAGTTGTGGTGGACGGTGAGCGGTTCTGGGGTAATGGGCACCTGCTGCCTGCAGGTCCCTTGCGTGAACCCCTGTCGCGCCTCTCCACGGTGGACGCAGTCGTGGTTCAGGGCCGCGTCACGGAGCGGGAAAGCCTCCTGCCACGGGAAATTCCCTGCTATAGCATGACCCTTGAGGGGCAGTGCTGGTCAGGAATGGAGCCTTCTGACAGGCATTATCCCCTGGACCATTTCACTGGACAGTCATGTCATGCCGTGGCCGGCATAGGGAACCCGCAGCGGTTTTTCCGGTACCTGGGTACCCTGGGGATTGATGTTCGTCCGCATCCTTTTCCTGATCATCATCCGTTCAAACAGGAAGATCTGTGCTTCGAACCTGAACTGCCCATTCTGATGACCGAGAAAGATGGGATAAAATGCCGGAACTTTGCCCCTCAATCCAGCTTTATGCTCTCGGTGAAGGCAGTTCCGGAAGCAGGTTTCTTTGAGAAGGTGCAGGAAGTGCTCACCCGGAGGGTTCATGGACGCACGTCTGCTTGAAATTCTTGTGTGCCCCGTATGCAAGGGGCCATTGTCATTCAAACCTGCTCAGGTGGAGCTGGTTTGCCCGGCTTGTCGCCTGGCCTATCCGGTGCGTGACGGCATTCCTGTCATGCTGGAGGAGGAAGCCCGGTTGCTGGATGATGTCCGGGAACCCTGACAGTGTCTGAATTCACGGTTCTGGTCCCTGCCCGGATGGGCTCGACGCGTTTACCGGGAAAGGCGCTGGCTGACATCGCGGGAGATCCCATGGTGGTCCACTGTGCGCGTCGTGCCACTGAAAGCGGTGCCGGTCAGGTGGTGGTGGCCACAGACCATGAAGCCATTGCAGAAGCGGTCACGCGGGCCGGGTGCCAGGACGT
>JAJZEL010000075.1 GCA_021828575.1 Pseudomonadota bacterium | reverse complement strand
ATGTTTTCTCAAGAATTGACGAGCATCATCCTGGGCGCCGTGGCTATCCTGGAATCCATTGGGCCGATCGCAACGGAATATGCGCTCAAAAAATCCGGCGAGATTGGCCAAGACAAAACCATTGCCCATTGAAGAAACGCAGACTCGAATCTGTCAGGCGCGGTGACTACACCACCCGGCGCCCATCCTGATCAATGACCACTTCCCCATCCTCCTTGCTGAATGCACTCTGCTGTGCATGCGGCAGGATTTCGAGCACGACTTCTGATGGCCGGCACAGGCGCGTGCCCAGGCGTGTTTTTACGATGGGCCGGTTGATAAGGACAGGATGGCTCATCATGAAACCGATGAGTTCATCATCGCTCCATGCAGGGTTGTCCAGACCCAGGACCTCATAAGGCGTGCCTTTTTTTCGCAGCAGATCACGGGGTGAAATGCCCATGGCAGAAACCAGTTCCACCAGTTCACTTCTGTCAGGTGGCGTTTCCAGATAGAGGATGATGTGTGGCTCAATTCCGCTGTTTCGAATCAGCCCCAACGTGTTGCGTGAAGTGCCACAAGCCGGGTTGTGGTAAATGACGATCTGATTCACTGCATCACTCCATTGGCACGTTCGTACCAGCCACGGGAACGGTTGACGATCCGGACCACCAGCAGCATGACGGGCACTTCGATCAGCACACCCACCACAGTGGCCAGAGCGGCTCCGGAATTGAAGCCAAACAGGCTGATGGCAGCCGCCACAGCCAGTTCGAAGAAATTGGACGCACCAATCAGGGCTGATGGACACGCCACATTGTGTTTTTCCCCCAGCGCCCGGTTGAGCCCGTAAGCCAAAGACGCGTTGAAAAAGACCTGGATCAGGATGGGCACTGCCAACAGGACGATGATCAGGGGCTGCCTGATGATGGCTTCGCCCTGGAATGCGAAAAGCAGCACCAGGGTAGCCAGCAGGGCCACCACGGACCATGAACCAGCCCTCCGCATGGCGGCATCCAATCCCCTCTGCCCCCTGCTGGTCATCAGGTATTTTCGCCACGCCTGTGCAAGTATCACAGGCACCACGATGTACAGCACCACCGAGGCAAACAGCGTTGCCCAAGGCACGGTGATGGCCGACAACCCCAGGAGCATGCCCACCAGCGGGGCAAAAGCAAATATCATGATGGTGTCGTTAAGGGCAACCTGGGACAGGGTGAACAGTGGATCACCTTGCGTCAGACGGCTCCATACGAACACCATGGCCGTGCAAGGAGCAGCCGCCAGCAGGATGAGCCCGGCGATGTAACTGTCGATCTGTGACGCCGGCAGCAGTGGCGCAAAAAAATGGCGGATGAACAGCCATGCCAGGAACGCCATGGAAAATGGCTTCACCAGCCAATTCACGAACAGTGTGACGGCAAAGCCCCGGACATGCTGACGAATTTCATGCAAGGCACCAAAATCCACTTTTACCAGCATGGGAATGATCATGACCCAGATGAGCAGACCCACAGGCAGGTTAACCTGGGCAATCGTCATTTGCCCGATCGCATGGAACAGACGGGGGGCCTCCTGCCCCAAGGCAATCCCGGCCACGATGCACAAGGTCACCCAAAGCGAGAGATAGCGCTCAAATATGCTCATTCAGGTTACTCAGCTCGTGTGTGGCCGATGGCATCCATTTCGTGCTTGATGGCCATCCGGTCCAGTTTTTCCAGCGGCAGGCTGGCAAAAATGCTCACGCGACGACGTATCTGGAGGAAAATTTTCCTGAACGCCGCGCGTTTTATTTCATCAGCGCCAGTCACGGCTGCCGGATCTTCAAACCCCCAATGTGCAGACACCGGCTGTCCGGGCCACACTGGACAGATCTCTCCAGCCGCCTTGTCACAAACCGTAATGACAAAATCCATGACTGGCGCTCCTGGCCTGGCAAACTCATCCCAGGATTTGCTGCGCAGGTGTTCTGTGGAGTATCCGATGGCCGCGACCTGTTCGATGGCGAACGGATTGACCCGACCTTCTGGGTGACTCCCTGCGCTGTATGCCTTGAACCTGCCCCCACCGAGCACATTGAACAGGGCCTCGGCCATGATGCTCCGGGCTGAATTGCCAGTGCAGAGAATCAACACGTTATACAGGCCACTCATGGCCGGGATTCCTCCAAAACAGAAACCGTGCCACCCGCATCAACCGGCAAACAGGGGCGACCACCACAGCAATTCTCGGTGAGATAAGCCAGCAGCTCATTCATACGCGAAAAACAGGCGGAATAGATGACAAACCGCCCTTCGTTTCTCGAGGACACCAGGGCGGCATGCGACAGCTCCTTGAGATGAAAGGACAAGGACGAAGGCGGAATGTGCGTGGCTTCGCTGATTTTTCCGGCGGACAACCCTGTGGGGCCGGCCTGAACCAGCAGCCTGAAAACAGCCAGGCGCGACTCTTGTGCCAGTGCCGCCAATGCATCAATGACGAATTTTGATTCCATTTTTCCACAATAATGGAAATGTAGAATCGCGTCAATATCCTTGACCACTCTCGCCCGAATCGGATCATCCCGTTCTTTGTTTAGAAGAAGTCATTACTTGCATTACAAAACACAACTTTTGTATAACAGACAGTGGGTTTCAGACGGCCTATCCTATAGGCTCGGTGCAGTAGCTGGTGGCAAATACAGGCAATATTAACGACACCAACCTCCATGACACAGCGACCGAACACAACCTTGGCGGGCAGCCGGTCCGATACCGACCCTGAAGGGTACCCGTTCCCGACAAAAGGGCCCACCTTCCCCGTTGATCACCTTCTGGCCGGGCTAACAGCCCTGCTCGACCTGCGCGATGCTTACGTTTACACAAAGGATATGGCCGGCCGTTACCTTTACGTCAACCAGAAGGTGGCTGACCTGTTCCGTTTGCCTGTGGAAGAGATCCTGGGAAAGGACGATACCCATTTTTTCAATATGGAAGAAGTCAATGACTTGCGCCGCAATGACCAGATGGTCATGGAAACGGGTAACACCATCGAATGTGAAGAAAAAAACGTCATCAGGCCCTCAGGCGAAATACGGTATTACCGGTCAATCAAAAAACCGGTTCGAAACCATGCCGGTGAAATCATCGGCATATGCGGCATATCCACCGACATCACGGAACGAAAACTCGACCAGCAAACACTGGCGGACCGGGAGTTCAAACTGGAAGCCATCATCGATAACTCGCCATCCGTCCTTTCCCTGAAAACCCCGGATGGTCGCTATGCCCTGGCCAATCCCAACTTTCAACACATCCACCATCTTTCCGAAAACGAGATCATCGGAAAAACAGACCTCGACCTCTATCCTGCAAACGTGGCAAACATGTTCAGGAACAATGATCGCCTCGTGCTCGAAACCCAAACACGCCATTCCATCGAAGAAATGGTGCCTGTGGATGGGCACATGCGACATTTCATGTCGCACATGTTTCCTGTGTTCGGCCTCTCCGGTAACGTGGTCTATGTCTGCAGGATTTCCCTGGACATCACTGAAAAAGTTCGCGACTCGGAAAGACTCCTCCATCAGGACGAACTGCTCAGACAAATGAGCAGCCTGGCACATGTGGGCGGTTGGGAGTTTGATCCGTCCACAGGCTTGGGCGAGTGGACGGAAGAAGTGGCCCGCATCCACGATGTGAACCTGGAGGGCCCGGTCAGCACACGCCACGGACTGGAATTTTTTCACGGAGAGTACCGAAAAAAAATCGAACAGGCCATACAAGACGCCATGGAATCCGGAAAAACCGGCGACTTTGAACTGGAAATGATCACGGCCAAAGGCAACCGCAAATGGATACGCACCATTTGCCATCCCATTGCCCAGAATGGCAAGGTCATCAAAGTGCGCGGCGCCATCCAGGACATCACGGAACGCAAACGCACTGAAAGCGAATTGCAGGTGGCCGCCACCACGTTCGAGTCCCAGGATGGCGTGATGATCACGGACGGTGATCTCAGGATACTGCGGGTAAACAGCGCCTTCACCAGAATCACAGGTTACTCAGCCGATGAAGTCATCCATCAGCATCCCAGAATCCTGCAATCAGGACGGCATGATGCCAAATTCTATGAGCGCATGTGGGACAGCATCACCCATACCGGCCAGTGGTCAGGAGAAATCTGGAATCGCAGAAAGGATGGCACGGTTTACCCTGAAACCCTGTCCATTTCGGCTGTCAGGAACATGGACGGCAGCATCAAGAACTATGTGGGAACCTTCATCGACATTTCCCTGCGCAAGCAGGCTGAAGCACAAGCCGAACACCTGGCTTTTCATGATCAGCTGACAGACCTGCCCAACCGCCGACTCATCATTGACCGGATCCAGCATGCCCTGTCCGCCAGTGTGCGCAGTGCAAAAAAATGCGCATTGCTGCTGATCGATCTGGACAACTTCAAGCAGATCAACGATACGCACGGCCATGCGGTGGGCGATCTCATCCTCAGGGAGGTAGCGGAAAGACTGGGCAAATGCCTGCGCGAGGAAGACACGCTGGCACGGCCGGGTGGTGACGAGTTTCTGGTACTTCTTGAAGGATTGAGCGAAGACACCCTGGAAGCAGCAGAACTGGCCGAGCACGTGGGCATGAAACTCGTGACTGCGCTGCGCAATTCATTCTGGCTGAACCAGCAGGAATTCAGGGTCACCAGCAGTATTGGCATGACCGTCTTCCACGGCCCTGCTGAAGGCCCTGCCGAAGAACTGATCGGACAGGCTGACATTGCCATGTACGAGGCCAAGAAGGCAGGACGCAATGCCTTGCGCTTTTTCGACCGGAAGGTCCAGGAGTTGCTCGCCGAAAAAGCGTCCCTGGAAACCGATTTACGCCATGCCCTGGATCGGCACCAACTCATGTTGCATTACCAGTTGCAGGTGGGCCATCCGCAACGCCCCATCGGCGCGGAAGCGCTGGCACGCTGGTACCATCCCGAACACCAGTGGGTTTCTCCTGCCCGGTTCATCGCACTGGCCGAAGAGTCCGACCTGATCCTGGACATCGGCAAATGGGTGCTGGAAACAGCCTGCGCCCAACTGGCCACCTGGCAAAATCACACCGCCACGCGTGACCTGGTCCTGGCCGTCAATGTCAGCGCCCGGCAGATCAACCAACCCGACTTCGTCCATGAGGTCCACAGCGTGGTGCATCAGCACTGCATCGATCCGAGACGACTCAAACTGGAAATCACTGAAAGCATGTTGCTCGGTAACGTGGAAGACACGATCGTGGTCATGAATGCCCTGAAAAAAATTGGCATACAACTGTCCCTGGATGATTTCGGAACGGGCTATTCCTCACTGGCCTACCTGAAACGCCTTCCCTTGGACCAACTCAAGATAGATCAGTCCTTCGTGCGCGACATTGCGGCCGATGCCAATGACCGCTCCATTGTAAAAACCATCATTGCCATGGCTCGAAGTCTTGGGCTGGATGTGATTGCAGAAGGCGTGGAAACCGAAACCCAGCAGCAGTTTCTGGAACTGCACGGGTGCCTCAGTTATCAGGGTTATCTTTATGGAAGACCCGTTTCAATGAACGAATTCGAACGGATTTTGCCATCATATTGAATCACTGTCTGCCATCCTGCATCTGCTATATTCCCCTTCATGGGTAATCGGGTTTTCCCGTACCGGGCCGTTTCATGATGCCTTCACAAACCTCAGGGAAAGGAATGATCCGCCCCAGCCTGATCCTGTCAGTCCTTCTTGCCACCGTCTTCTGGGGTTGCACCGTGGGTCCCGACTTTGTTGCCCCCGCCCCCCCTGAAACCGGGCGTTACCTGCCAGCCGGGGAGTCTGCCCACCTGACAGCTGGTGGTGGTGAACCTGCACAACACCTGCTCAAAAAACATGCGCTCCAGGCGGACTGGTGGCAAATGTTTCACTCCCAAGCACTGAATGGGGTCGTGCATGAGGCCCTGGCAGGCAATCCTTCCCTGGATGCCGCCAGCGCCTCGCTGGAACATGCCAGGGAAGTGGTGTCTCAGGCCCGGGGCAGTTATTTTCCCCAGGTGGATCTGGCAGCAGGGGCCGAGCGCCAGCGCGGCCCTGCCTTTGCGCTGGGCCTGTTGCCCTCCACCAGCCAGACAGGATTGCCCCTGTTCAATCTCTACACCATCGGCCCTTCCATCAATTTCTCTCCGGATGTGTTTGGCCTGACGGCACGCCAGGTGGAACAGCAGGTGGCGCTGGCCGAAAAGCAGGGTTATCTGCTGGCAGCCACCCAACTCACCCTGACCGGAAACGTGGTGACCCAGTCCCTGTCCATTGCCGCCACGCGCCAGCAGATCCATGCCATGCGGGAAATCATCGCCAGTGATGAAAAAAACCTTGCCCTGACCCACGAACGCTACGACAGCGGCAAAATTGCCATGAGTGACATCCTGGCTGCCGAATCCCAGTTGAACACCGACCGCGCCCTGCTTCCCCCGCTTGAGCAGCAACTGACGGTGGCACAGGACACGCTGGCCGTTCTGGTGGGCAAGGCCCCGTCGGAGTGGACCGCACCCCATTTCGACATGGCAGAATTCACCCTGCCTCCCGACCTGCCCCTCAGCCTGCCGTCCGATCTGGTGCGCCAACGCCCGGACATCCTCGCTGCCGAAGCCCAGCTCCACGCTTCCAGCGCTTACATCGGCGTTGCCACGGCACAGATGTACCCCAGTTTCCCCCTGTCGGCTTCCATCGATGCAGCGGCCCTGTCATCCACCACCCTGGTCAACAACCCCAGCGTGGTGTGGTCACTCTCCGGCGGACTTCTGGTGCCCATATTCCACGGCGGTGCCCTTGAGGCCCAGAAAAGGGCCGCAGAAGCAGACTTTCACGCAGCCCTGGCACTGTATCGCCAGACCGTGCTGCAAGCCCTCGAACAGGTGGCTGACCTGATCAAGGCACTTGAGCATGACGCCCAACTGGTCACTGCCGAAGGCGAAACACTGAACGATGCCACCCAGGCCCTGGACATCCAGCGCGTGCGCTACGCTGCCGGGCGGTCGGACATGCTGGCACTGCTGGATGCAGAACGAAAAACCCGACAGGCCCTGCTCGGTGCCACCCACGCCAGAGTACAACGCATGCTGGACAGCGCCCAGTTGATGGTGGCCCTGGGGGGTGGATGGTGGCAAGGAGCCCCCGCCCCATGCGCCCCCTGCACTGCCCCCAGTACAGGCACCCACGGAGAACGGAAATGATGCCTCGCCGCCGCCTGATTCCCCTGCTTCTGACCATCACTCTCGTGGCGGGTCTGGGATGGGCCGGGATCCATTATCTGGAATCGGACACCCCAACGGGATACCTCACCCTGTATGGCAATGTGGACATCAGGGAAGCCCAACCCGCCTTCAATGACACGGGAGTCATCACCCAAATGCAGGTGTCCGAAGGCTCCCTGGTCAAAAAGGGCGACCTCATCGCCACTCTGGACGACACCCGCTACGCGGCTCGACTCAAACAGGCCCAGCAACAGGCCGACAATCTGCAGGCGGTACTGGATCGGCTGGTGCATGGATCACGTCCCGAGGAAATCGCCCAGGCCAGGGCCACCATGAAAAGCCTGCGTGCCCTGTATGAAAACAACAGGATCCTCTATAAACGCACCCTGGCTCTGCTGCCCAATGGCGCCGCTTCCACGGAAGACCGGGACAATGCCCAGACCCAGCTGAAAACCTCACGGGAAAACTATGAGGCTGCCCGTCAAACCTACCTGCTGACCGTCAGGGGTCCGCGAGCGGAAGACATCCAGGCTGCCCGCGCAGCTCATGAAGCCGCTGTGGCAGCAGTGACCGAAGCCGAGCGGGAGTTTGCGGACACCCGGCTGTATGCCCCCGAGGAGGGTGTGGTGGAAGACCGCATTCTGGAACCCGGCGACATGGCCTCGCCCGGTACGCCGGTGTACACCATTGCGCTCACCCAACCCTTGTGGGTTCGCGCCTACGTGCCGGAAACCCACGTGGGAAAACTGGCACCAGGCATGCTGGCAACGGTCACCACGGACAGCTTTCCCGGCCGACATTACCGGGCATGGGTGGGTTATGTCTCCCCCACGGCAGAATTCACACCGCAAACCGTGGAAACCACCGATCTGCGAACACGTCTGGTTTACCAGGTGCGCATTTATGTCTGCAATGCACGCAATGAACTGCGGCTGGGCATGCCCGCCACCATCACCGTGAACCCCTCCACCAGCACCGGGAAGGCCATGCCGCCTGACTGTTCCGGAGCACGGAATGCCCTCCTCCACCCCTGAAGCGCCCCCGGCGCTGCAACTGGAGGACGTTTCCCGCTGCTTCCGTACCGGGAAACGGGTGGTGACCGCCATCGATCACGTCTCTGCCGAAATCCGACAGGGCAGCATCACCGGTCTGATCGGCCCCGATGGCGCAGGCAAAACCACCCTGCTGAGACTTTGCGTGGGTCTGCTGCTTCCTGATTC
>JAJZEL010000173.1 GCA_021828575.1 Pseudomonadota bacterium | reverse complement strand
ACTCGTCCAGGGACACCTGGTTTCCCTGCGTGTCAGGCAGGTTGAACACCGGGGCTGGCGTTCCAAGGTCAAGCATGGTGGACAAGGTTTTTGCCATGAAGTGCTCCAGAAATCGTGAATCCAAGACAAGATGACGAGGGAATTTACCACAGCCCCCCAACCAAATTGACGACATCAGCGAGGTCAATTGTAATGGCTCGTGACAAGCACGTGAATTCGAACAAAGGCCATCCGGTTTGGCGGGCCACTGTTTCAGGGACAGGTATAATGCCCTTTTCGCTCATACGCCCGGCATCATGCTGACCCACCCTGACTTCAATCCTGTGGCCATTCATCTAGGTCCTTTTTCCATCCGCTGGTACGGGCTCATGTATCTGGCAGGATTCCTTGCCGGTGCCGGAGTGGCCCGCTGGAGACTTCATACCCAACCCTGGTTGAAATGGACAGTGCAGGAGGTAGATGACTTTCTCACCTATGTGGTGCTGGGCGTCATTCTTGGAGGACGGCTGGGATACGTGCTGTTTTACAAGCCCGATTATTATTTTTCACATCCAATGGACATACTTGCCGTCTGGCAGGGTGGCATGTCTTTCCATGGAGGATTCCTTGGTGTTGTGCTGGGCGGAATCCTGTTTGCCAGACGCACCGGCAGGCATTGGCTAGAGGTAACGGATTTCGTTGCTCCCCTGGTGACATTTGGCTTGGGATTTGGTCGACTCGGAAACTTCATCAACGGCGAATTGCCGGGTCGTCCGACCGACGTTCCCTGGGCCATGATATTCCCGCACGTGGACATGATTCCGCGGCACCCTTCCCAGCTTTACGAAGCCCTCCTGGAGGGACTTGCGCTGGGTACCCTGCTGCTCCTTTTCAGTCGCAAACCCCGTCCTCTCGGACAGATGTCGGCACTGTTCCTGATGGGTTATGGAGCCTTCCGTTTTCTGGTGGAATTCACTCGAGAACCTGACGATTTTCTAGGCTTGCTAGCCCTGGGTTTCAGCATGGGGCAATGGCTCAGCCTCCCCATGATCATTGCAGGACTGCTTATGTGGAGATGGTCTGTGAAATCAGCTATCATGCCTTCAGAACAACAAGCAAGGGAGTGAAAAATGAAAACCCTGAAGCTGGCTGTATCTCTCACTGGCCTTCTGCTGAGCGGATCGGTTCTCGCTGCCGATGCGGGGTTTGCCCTGGCCCAGAAAAGCGGCTGCCTGAACTGCCATGCAGTAGACAAGAAAATGATCGGACCTGCTTACAAAGACGTGGCGGCCAAATACCGGGGACAACCCGGTATTGAAGACAAACTGGTCACCAAGGTCAAGAATGGAGGAGGAGGGGTCTGGGGCACCATGCCCATGCCCCCCAATTCTCAAGTGTCGGATGCCGACCTGCACACACTGGTGAAGTGGGTTCTGTCCCGCAAATGAAGTGGTGGTACGCCGGGGCCCCTGCCCAGTATCTGGGATTCCTGCTGCTTTGTTCCTGCAGTCCCAGTCCTCAATCAGTCAATACGGGTGAAATCACGGTTCGCATCGGTTCCGTGGCCCCGTTGACTGGCCCGCAGGCCCATCTGGGCAAAGACAATGAAAATGGTGCGCGCCTCGCCATCGAGGATGCCAACAAAAAACATTTGGTGATCGGCGGACACAAGGTTCATTTTGTGCTAATCAGCGAGGATGACGCGGCAGACCCCAGAACCGGAACCATCGTGGCTCAAAAACTGGTGGACGAGCAAGTCAACGGCGTCGTTGGACATCTCAACTCGGGCACCACCATTCCCGCCTCAAAAATCTACTACGATGCGGGCATCGTGCAGGTTTCTCCTTCCGCCACCAATCCCAAATATACTCATCAGGGCTTCACCACTGCCTTTCGTGTCATGGCCAACGACGAACAACAGGGGCGTGTACTGGGTGAATTTGCAGCACAACGCCTACACATGCACACCGTTGCCATCGTGGACGATTCCACTGCCTATGGACAGGGCCTGGC
Source organism: Pseudomonadota bacterium (assembly GCA_021828575.1). GTDB lineage: Bacteria > Pseudomonadota > Gammaproteobacteria > Burkholderiales > Ferrovaceae > JAJZEL01. The sequence goes on along the minus strand of JAJZEL010000173.1, from coordinate 6,626 downwards.
AAACGAGTTTGAAAAATCCGTCGTGGCAGCCGGTCTGAAAGTTGTGGTCCACGAACACACCGATGACCACAGCACCGATTTTTCTGCCATCCTCACGCGCATCCGGGAACGGGTGCCAGATCTGATTTTCTATGGCGGTATGGACGCCCAAAGCGGTCCCATGATGAAGCAGGTCAGAATGCTCCAGATCCCTGCCATCTTCCTGACAGGAGACGGCGGCTGCTCCATGGAGTTCCAGCAACTGGCCGGAGAGGCTGCTGAAGGTGCCTATTGCAGTTTACCTGGCGTGCCTCTGGAAAAAATGCCTCTGGGACTCGACTTCAAACAGCGATTCAATGCTCAATACGGCGAAATTCAGGACTATGCGCCCTACAGTTACGACGCTGTCGGTGTCATGATCGCAGCCATGCAAGCTGCTGATTCTATTGACCCGGAAAAATACCGGCCAGCACTGTTCCACCTTGCCTACCCGGGAGTGACTGCTCACATAGAATTTGATTCCAATGGTGACCTGAAGGGCGGGCATATCACCCTGTACCGTTGGATTGGAGGCAAAAAACTGCCTCAGGATTGATCCCCCCCCAAGTACGCTTCCTGCACCCGAGCGTCGCGCAGGCACTCGTCCGCTTTCCCTGTCAGCACCACTTTTCCCGATTCCATTACATAGGCCCTGTCGCAAAGCTCGAGGGCCAGTCGCGCATTCTGCTCCACCAACAGCAGCGTGACCCCACTTCCGGCAATGGCACGTATCACATCAAATACTTTTTCTACCATGAGGGGAGCAAGCCCCATGCTGGGTTCATCCAGCAGCAGCAAGCGGGGTCTGGACATGAGCGCCCGCCCCAGGGCAAGAAGTTGCTGTTCGCCACCCGACAGGGTGCCCGCAGGTTGTAAACGTCGTTCTTTCAGGCGCTCGAACAATCCATATATCCGCTCCATATCAGATAAAACACCCGCATCACGGCGACGATGCCAAGCGCCCATCAGAAGGTTTTCCTCAATGCTTAACCGGGGAAACACCCCGCGTCCTTCAGGCACAAGACATAATCCCGCCCCCACACGCTGCCATACCGCCAATCGTTCAAGCGGCGTCCCGTCGTAAAGCAGTTGACCCGATGAAGGAACCATCAGTCCGGCCACCGCCTTCAGGGTGCTGCTTTTACCTGCCCCATTGGCCCCAATAAGGGCAACGCGTTCGCCTTCGTGCACAACCAGATCTACCTCGGCAACCGCCTTGATGCCTCCGTAACACACACTGAGTCCGGCAATGTCCAGCAAGATGGTCAAGCGGTTACACTCCGGCTCGTGCCCAGATAGGCCTCAATGACCCGAAGGTCAGTCTGTACTTCTCGTGGAGTCCCTTCAGCAATGCGCTCTCCATGATCCAAAACCGTGATCCGGTCACACAGACCCATCACCCACCGGACATCATGCTCAATCAGCAGCACGGCTGTTCCCATGTTCCTGATCTGCTCAAGGAGGCCGCCAAGACGCTTACGTTCCATGGCATTCATGCCTGCTGCCGGTTCATCGAGCGCCAACAGACGGGGATCAGTAGCCAAAGCCCGGGCAATTTCCAGACGGCGCTGATCGCCGTAGGACAAGGTGGCAGCCACTCGCGTTGCATGAGCAGCGATCCCGACAAATTCAAGCAATTGAAACGCGCGGTCCCTGATGGCTTGCTCTTCCCTCAACGTGCCTGCCGTTTTAAAAAGTGCGCCCAACAACCCGGCACGGGTACGCAAATGTCGGCCCACCATGACGTTTTCCAGCACTGTCATTTGTGAAAACAGACGGATGTTCTGGAACGTTCGCGCAATACCCCGCTCTGCCACCCGATGAGGTTTTCCAGACGGCAAAGGAGCGCCTGCGAAATGAACCGTTCCTTCATCAGGCTTGTAAATACCCGTCAGCACATTAAAAAAAGTGGTTTTCCCTGCTCCATTGGGTCCAATCAGTCCAGTGATGGTCTTTTCACCCAGGGACAGTGAGACTCCCTGAAGCGCACGCAATCCACCAAAGTGTTTGCCTATCCGTTCAGCAACCAGCAGGGGATATTCATCCATGTGATGTCACTGTCCCTGCAATTCGTTCCGTCTTGCGTTGGAAGGCCATAACCCACCAGGTCGACGCAACATCATTAGCACAAGAGCCATACCAAAAAGCAGTAACCGGAGATTGGAGGGATCCACCCAGATCCGCCCGAAAACCATCTGCTCCCAGTCACCTGCTGCACGCAATGCTTCAGGCAGGATGGCCAGCAACATCGCCCCCAGCACCACACCGGCAATGTGTCCCATTCCACCCAGAACCACCATGCACAGGATCATGACGGACTCCTGAAGCGTAAAACTCTCCGGACTCACAAAACCCTGAAACCCCGCAAATAGCCCCCCTGACAGACCCCCAAAACTGGCCCCCATGGCAAATGCCAGCAATTTAAGATTTCGTGTATTTAAACCCATGCTGGCTGCGGCCACTTCGTCTTCCCGAATGGCCGCCCACGCACGCCCTATCCGTGAACGCTCCAAGCGATGAGAAAAAACCATACCCAAAACAACAACGACAAGAAAAAGGTAATACACATTCACCACGGCTGGTATGCGAAGACCCAGAACATGGTGCATCTGGCCCAGAGACAAGCTGCCAAAATGCAATGAATCGATCAGTTCTATGCCTTGAGGCCCATTGGTGATGTTGATTGGGCTATCGAGATTGTTGAGGAATATCCGGATGATCTCTCCGAATCCCAAGGTGACAATGGCAAGATAATCTCCTCGCAGCTTGAGGGTGGGCGCCCCTAATAACACACCGAAACAGGCAGCCAACAGGGCCCCTGCGGGCAATGCGATCCAGATGGGCCAATGGAGGCCCCATTGGGGTGAATTCAGCAAGGCGTATACATAAGCCCCTACTGCAAAAAAAGCCACATAGCCCAAATCCAGAAGCCCTGCGTAGCCCACCACAATATTGAGGCCCAGGGCCAGCAAAACATACAACAGGGCAAAATCGACGATGCGTACCCAACCATTGCCCAGCAACAATTCAAGGGCAAATGGCAACAATATGAGGGCAGCCCCTCCGAGAACCAGCCACCTGCAGGAAACGCCCTTCATACTTTTTCTCCGGCGCGACCACCCAACAAGCCCTGCGGATGAAATATCAGTACGCCGATCAGCACCAGGAACGCAAAAACATCCTTGTAATTGCTCCCAAACAGGCCTCCTGTCACATCCCCGATATAACCTGCCCCTAATGCCTCCACCACACCAAGAAGCAGGCCACCCCACATGGCTCCTGCCAAGCTACCGATGCCTCCCAGTACTGCGGCAGTGAATGCCTTGAGTCCCAACATGAATCCCATGGTGTAATTGCCTATGCCGTAGTAAGCCACCACCATGAGGCCGGCCACGGCAGCCAGCGCAGAACCGAGTACAAAAGTCATGGAAATGACTTGATCCGTGTCCACCCCCATCAAACGCGCCACTTCGGGATTCTGGGCGGTGGCCCGCATGGCCCGGCCCAACGAGGTTTTCCTGACCAGCCAGAGCAACCCCCACATCAGCAGAAGGGATAATCCAAGGACACCCGTCTGAATAGGGGTCACCACCACTCCACCCAGATTCCAGACGCGACTGACGGGCAAGGAAAAGGTCAGGTAGCCACGTCCCCATAGCAACGCTGCCACCTGCTCGATCACCATGGACAGGCCTATGGCAGTAATAAGTGGTGCAAGCCTGGGGGCCCGACGCAACGGTCTGTAAGCAACCCGCTCAATCAGCCACCCCAGCGCCATGCAAACTGCCATGGCCCCAAGAAGTGACAGAGGGAGTGCCAGAGCAAGTGGAACTCCAAGACCAGCGAGTACATGCGTCAGGGAAAGAGTGACCAACGCGCCCACCATGACCATATCACCATGGGCAAAATTGATGAGTTCCATGATGCCGTACACCATGGTGTAGCCTAACGCTACAAGAGCATAAATACTGCCTAGCGTCAGGCCGTTCACCAGTTGCTGAAAAAAAGTGGCCATCACACCCAGTCGCGGCCGTTAATGAAGTCGCGAAGTAGGGCGTCTTCACGACTTCCCGGCTCCGGATGCCAGTCATAGCGCCAGCGCACTATGGGAGGTAACGACATCAGGATGGATTCCGTCCTGCCCCCGGATTGCAATCCGAACAAGGTACCCCGATCGTAGACCAGATTGAATTCCACGTACCGTCCTCGTCGAAAAGCCTGAAAATCGCGCTCCCTTTCCCCATAAGGAAGGCCCTTCCTGCGCTCCACAAGCAGCGTATACGCCGGCAGGAAATGATCTCCCACGCTTTGCCACAAGGCCTGCGCCTGTTCAAAAGGCAGATCGTTGAAATCGTCAAAAAATATCCCACCCACCCCTCTGGGTTCCTGACGGTGCTTCAGGAAAAAATACTCGTCGCACCATTTTTTGAATTCGGAATAGTACTGGTTACCAAATGGATCAAGTGCTGCCTTGCATTGGCGATGGAAATGCTCGGCATCTTCCACAAAACCGTAATAGGGTGTCAGGTCCATGCCCCCGCCAAACCACCAGACAGGAGGCAATTCCGGGTGAAATGCCACAAAAAAACGCACATTCATGTGTACTGTCGGAGCGTAGGGGTTTCGCGGATGCAATACCAGGGAAACACCCAGCGCTTCAAAATTCCGTCCTGCAAGTTCTGGGCGATGCGCCGTGGCCGAAGGCGGCAAACCGGTACCCATGACGTGAGAAAAATTGACCCCCCCTCGCTCAAATACCCCCCCCTCTTCCACCAGCGCGCTGACGCCCCCTCCCCCGCCCGGTCTTTCCCAAATGTCACGACGAAACTGCTTGCCGTCAATGGACTCAAGAGAGTTGACGATACGATTCTGCAAATCCAGCAGATACTGTTTTATTTGATAAGTATTCATGGAAGAAGATCAATGAAGAAAATGAATAAAGGGATAAACACGCAGGCCGCTGAAGTTCTGGGATAATGTCACGCCATGGATGATCGTTCACAAAAACTTCTGCTTCTGGTGGACGGTTCGTCCTATCTTTATCGCGCTTACCACGCCTTGCCCGACCTGCGTAACCGCAAGGGTGAACCCTCGGGAGCCATTTACGGCGTCCTCAACATGCTGCGTCGGCTCTTGCGGGATTATAAGCCGGATTACGCTGCATGCGTGTTTGACGCCAAGGGCCCTACCTTCAGGCATGAACAATACCCTGAATACAAGGCCCACCGCTCTCCCATGCCCCCCGACCTGGCCTGTCAGGTGGAACCACTGCAAACTGCAATCCAGACTCTAGGATGGCCGTTGTTTCTGGTTTCCGGCGTCGAAGCTGACGATGTCATTGGCACCTTGACCCATCAAGCCGTCACTAGTGGGCTTAACGTTCTCATTTCCAGCGGGGACAAGGATATGGTTCAACTCCTGGCTCCGTCCGTCAAACTGATGGACACGCTAAAGAATGAAATTCTCGATAGGGAAACCGCCACCCAAAAGTATGGCTTGCCGCCCGAACGTTTCGTGGATTATCTGACCCTTACCGGCGACACCGCAGACAATGTTCCTGGTGTATCCAAAGTGGGTCCAAAAACGGCGCTCAAATGGATCCAGGAATTCGGTGGACTAGAGCAAATCATGGCTCAGGCAGACGATATTCCAGGCATACCTGGCAAATACCTGAGAGAAACCCTGGACTGGTTACCCAAGGCCAGATCTCTCCTGACCATCCGCCAAGATGTTCCTCTTGACCGACAGATAGAAGACCTGCAGATCACCCCCATCGACCCTGTTTCATTCGGCGCGCTCGTGGAACGTTACGACCTGAGAAGCTGGCAAATCGAAATCCCTGCTCCCTCAGGCCCCGCCCCCTCCCCTCCGCCTGCCATCCCCCACGACTACGAAACCATTCTGACGGAAGAGCGTCTGTCCTTCTGGCTGAATCAATTGCACGCCGCCCCCTTGGTTGCACTGGATACGGAAACCACGGCCCTTCACCCATTGGACGCCAGACTGGTGGGCCTATCCTTTTGCATGCACTCCGGAAAGGCTGCCTACCTGCCTCTGGCCCACCGCGGCCCGGACAGCGAAACACAGATCCCTCTGGATAAAACACTAGAAAAGCTCAAACCATGGCTTGAAGACGAAAAATGCCTCAAAGCAGGGCAGCACATGAAATTTGACCAACACGTGTTCGCCAACCATGGCATCACCCTCAGGGGTATTGCACATGACACGATGCTCGAGTCATATGTCCTGGAAGCCCATCAACCGCACAACCTGGAAAGCCTGGCCCGCCGCCACCTGAATCGTGACACTCTGTCTTATGAAGCCGTTACCGGAAAAGGGGCCCACGCCATCGGATTTGATCAGGTGACCCTGGATAGGGCTACCGAGTATGCTGCGGAAGATGCGGACATGACTTGGCAGGTTCATCAGCACCTGTATCCACAACTGGAAAAAGAACCTGCCCTGCGGTCCATTTATGCAGATCTGGAATTGCCGCTTCAGCAAGTGCTCTGGCGCATGGAGCGAAACGGGGTTTTGCTGGACCGGAATGCGCTTGAACAACAAAGCCATCTGCTCGGACAACAATTGCTGGACATCGAAGCACAGGC